>NZ_JBSGUP010000348.1:0-8553 GCF_053607985.1 Streptomyces sp. NPDC055078 | reverse complement strand
GTCCGGGCCTTCCGGTATCGGAGGTGTGTGGGGTCAGGTGTCCGTGATGCTTGAGGTCCCTGTGCTTACCGGTCCGTCCTCAATCGCCGGACGGGCTGATTCGGCGCACCCGGGCCCGCGTGTTTGAGCCTCTCCGGGCTGATTCGGTGCACCTGGGTCGGCAGAATCAGCCCCTCCGGCGTTTGAGGAGCGGGGTTCGGGGCGGGGCCCCGGGAGGGCCCGCGCCTTGCGTTGGCTGTCGCGCACCCCTGCGGGGTGTCCTCAATCGCCGGACGGGCTGATTCGGCGCACCCGGGCCCGCATGTTTGAGCCTCTCCGGGCTGAATCGGTGCACCCGGGTTGGCAGAATCAGCCCCTCCGGCGTTTGAGGAGCGGGGTTCGGGGCGGAGCCCCGGGAGGGCCCGCGCCAACACCGCGCCCACCGCACCGCCCGCGCCAACACCGCGCGTGCCGGTCAGCTGGCTGACATCCGCGTCGCTCGTTCGATGGATCGAGGGTCGGGTGCATGGCGCCGGGGCGGGGTGTGCCCCAACGATGGGCCTCCGGCCGCGCGTGTGGCACGTATGGTCCGAAGGGAATCCGCGATGACGCAAGCCCCCGACCCCGGCGCCAACCCCGACCCCGACCCCGGCCCCGGCCCCAACCCCGGTCCGGCTCTCCTCGAAGGGGAAGAGATCCCGGTCGACTGGATCCACATCCGGGACACCATCAAGGTCAATGGCGCACTCCTCCAGGAGATCGGCGCGGAGATCCAGGCCCGGGGACTGTCGCCGACCGCCACCCTCGCGCTGGTGGCCCGCGAGATCGTCCATGACCCCGGCTTCGTGCTCACCGGCCTCCTCGGCCATCCGCTGGTGCTGATCGCCGAGAACTACGTGGGCAACGGCGGCGCGGTGGACGCCAGTGCCCCGGGCGGTCCGAGCGGGCGGATGGGCGATACGGGGCGGTCGGGCCAGGGCCAGGACGGCCGGCCGGGCGGACCGGGCGGTCCCGGTGGACCGGGCGGGACCGGCCACGCCGCGTCACCGATCACCGTGCTCGCGCGGAATCTCACCGATCTGCGGATCGCGGCCCGGGGCGGCCCCGGCGGGCGGGGCGGCTCCGGCGGCACCGGCGGCAAGGGTCATACCGCCCACCGGGCGAACAAGCCGGACGTCCCGCTCGGAGAGCCGGGCCAGGGCGGGCCGGGCGGCGCCGGAAGCACGGGCGGCCCCGGTGGCCCCGCCGCGCTGATCCTGGTGGACACGGTCAGCACCATGGGGCTCTTCCTCGACGGCGCGGGCGGCGTCCCCGGTGCGGCCGGAGCGGGCGGGCGGGGCGGCCGGGGCGGCGGGATGGGCAGCACCCCGGACGTCGCCGACCCCGGGCCCCCCGGCCCGCCCGGCACCGCGGGGACGGTGCACGGCCCGGCCGTCCAGCCCGTGCACACCACCCACACCACGGAGAACTGGTGGGCCCTGGTCAGGATCCGGCTCGGCGGCCACGCGGAGACGTGGTCCGACTACCGCACCGAGGTGGGCGAGTATCTGTTCCGGCGCTACGCCCCCGCCCTGCCGGACCGCAAGGACGGCCGAGACCGGGCGGGCGACGAGTTCCGGCGCGCGCTCGACCTGTACGCCCAGAACGAGCGCGCCGCCGAACTGCTGCGCTACAGCGCCCTCAACCTGGCCCCGATCGGCCAGCCGTACAACCTCGACCTCATGCCGGACTTCCCGCGCTTCGAGGATGTGGTCGGCGACTACGACGACATCGTCAAGAGCCTGTACGACAACGCGCTGAGCCTGCTGCTCGCCGCCTTCGACACCGCCCAGAAGAACCAGCGGCTCGCGGCGGACATCGGGCACATCAGCGATATGCGGCCGGTGCTGGACCTGGAGGACCGGGCCGCCAGGCTGGCGGTGGAGGGTGCCGAGGCCCGCAAGGATGTGATCGACCAGCAGATGCGGGAGGTGCAGGTCAAGATCGACGCGGTACGGGAGAAGCTGACCCTCCAGCGTATGGAGTTCCCGCCGGGCAACGACCTGGGCCCGCTGCTGGGCGCCGCCATCGCGGTGGCCGCCGCGGTCTCCGCCGTCTACACCGGGGGCGCCACTCTCGTCGCGTTCGTCGCCGCCGCCAATCTGATGATGAAGACCGCCGGGGCCGTGGAGGGCTTCGATGTGAACACCGGCCAGTTCGGCGACGGCACCCAGCTGATCAGCTACTGGGACTGGGAGGACCCCAACAATCCGAAGCTGAAGGACGACAAGAAGGAGAACGTCGGCGGGCTGCTGGAACTCATCGGCACCAGCCGGAAGTTCATCGACGCCGGGCTGGCCGGCGCCCAGCTCTTCCAGACCAGGATCGACGGCAAACTGGAGAACCAGGAGCGGGACCTGGTGGCCCACCAGCTCGAACTCACCCGGCAGCGCGGGCTCCAGCTCCTGGAGGTCGGCCAGAAGACGGTGCTCAAGGCCGCATCCGCCGCCCGGATCGCGGTGAACGAACGCGATCTGGTGCGGCTGCGCGCCCTGCGGGAGGACTGGTCGTCGGACGTCGCCGAGCTGAGCGGTGTCGCCCGCACCCTGATCCAGCACACCCAGGCGTATATGGACGTCCTGATCCGCTTCGGCTTCTACGCCAACCGGGCCCTGGACCTCTACACCCTCAGCTCCGACTACGCGCCGAAGTTCACCTTCGATCTCGGCTATCTGCCCCCGGACGATGTCGAGAACGCCTATCTCGCCCTGTCCCGGGGTGACGACAGCCGGATCCTCCCGCTGCTGGCGCAGTACACGGAGTCCTGGCGGCGGATGCCCGATCTGCTGTTCCTGCGTGGCGTCTACGACGCCTACCAGGCGGAGATGCTGCACGCGGCGCGGTTCTTCACGATCACCACGCCCGCCGTGCTGGCGTCCCTCAGGGACAAGGGCACCGCCACCTTCACGGTCGCCCTGGAGGACTTCCCGGCCACCTGGTCGGAAATGAAGGTGGAGGACGTCCAGGTGGCGTTCCTCGGCGCCACCGCCGACGAGCCCGCCGTCCTCACCTTCGTCCAGCACGGCGGCCAGACCAAGAACCGGCTGCGCGGCGGCGCCGCGCACACCCACAACGGGCTGCCGCTGTCGACGGTGGTCGAGGGCACCTTCACCAAACGCGTCCCCGGCAGCACCGCGGGACCCCGGCAGTCCTTCTGGGGCCGCAGCCCGGTGACGACCTGGCGGGTGACCATCGAGAAGTCCTCCCAGGAGCAGATCAATCTGAATCTGTCCCGGCTCAGCGCGCTGCACCTCACCATCCGGTACGCCTTCTACACCCCGCCGCAGGCGGGCGCACCGCCCGTCGCCCCGATGACGGTCCGCGCGGACTACGACGGCGACGGCAAGCCGGACACCGCCCGCTGGGACTCCGCTGAGGGCACCTGGCACATCGAGCCGTCATCCGGCGGCGATGCGCGTGCCGTGCCGTGGGGGCGGGCCGGTGACATCCCCGTCCCGGGCGACTACGACCGCGACGGAAAGGCCGATCTGGCGGTCTACCGGCCCAGCGACCGGACGCTCTACACCCGCGCGTTCGCCGGGGGCCCGACACTGGTCCACATCTGGCGGACCGAGGGCTATGAGCCGATCCCGGCCGACTACCCGGCCATGGACCGGCTCGCCAACGGTTTCCGGATCCGCGCCGCCGATCTGACGAACGCAGGCCGGCACGTCGAGGCCGTCGCGGTGCAGAAGGAGGCCCGGGCCGCGTACGAGCAACTGGCCGGGGAGTCCGACGCGTACCGCGCCTCTGTCGCCCAGACCCTGGTGATGCTGGGCGCGTACTGCTCGCGCGCCGGTCTCCACGACGAGGCGATCGCCACCGGCCGGGAGGCCGTCGACCGCTACCAGGCCCTGCGCGACCGGCCCATGGTGGCCTGGGCGCTGGGCAATCTGGCCAACCATCTGGCCGTCGCCGGCCGGCTCGTGGAGGCCGCCGCGGCCCAGCAGCGTACGGTCGCGGGCTACCGCGAACTGGCGTCGGCCGACCCCGTCTACCGGGCATCACTCGCCCAGTCGCTGGTGATGCTGGGCGCCTACTCCTCCCGGGCGGGCCGCCACGACGAGGCGATCGCCGCGGGCCGGGAGGGCGTGGAGATCTACCGGACCCTCGGCGACCGTCCCCTGGTGGCCTGGGCGCTGGGCAATCTGGCCGCCCGGCTCGCCTCCGCCGACCGCCCCGGCGAGGCCGCCGACACCCAGCGCGAGGCCCGCGACCTCTACCAGGAACTCGCGAACGCCGACCCCCGCTACCGCGCCTCCCTCGCCCAGACCGCCTACCGCCTCGCCGACTACCTCATCCGCGCCGACCGCCGCCCGGAGGCGCTCCCCGCCGCCCAGCAGGCCGTCGCGCTCTACGAGGAACTGGAGGCCGCCACCCCCGGCAAGTACACCTCGGAGCTGACGGCGGCGGTGCGGATGCGGGACAGGCTGAACGACAGCCCTTAGGGCGTGTCTGATGGCTCTTTGACGAGGTCGCGGAGCCGGCTCACGATGACCGCGGTCGTCGGAGTGCCCTGGAGAACAGCGGCTGATCCACCACCCGGGCAGGAGCCGTCGGACACGCCCCAACCGACCTTTGGGCATGCTTCTTGTCCGGCGGGGCTGACCGGTCGCTGAACTCTTGCCGAATTCCCTTACGAACCTTTGGAGTTGGTACCACCACCCACACCGCACACATTGGTACGAGTACGTGAAACCCAGGTTCGACCCGCTCACCGCAGTGGCCATGACCGTCACGATCGTCTCCTTCTCGGCGACGGCCCCGCTCACCGCCTACGCCTCCGCCTCACCACTGGCCATGGCCTTCTGGCGCAACTGCCTGGGCTTCGCCGTGCTCGGGCCGTTACTGCTGCTGCTGCGCCGCCGTGAGGTGGCACGGGTCGCGCGCGGTGAGCGCAGCTTCCTGCGCCGGGAGTCACACTCGCCGTGGTGGGGGCGGCCACCGCTCGAACAAGACCCCGACCCCGCCCACACACCACGGCGCAGGAGCCTTCAACACCCTGACCCTGCGCTGGCAGCGGGGACCCGTGCGGGAACCTGTGCGGGACGAGGAACCCGGGCAGCCGTCAACGTGATCATTTCCCCGCGAGTCCCAGATTCACGCCGTCCTGGAAATCTGCGGGAGACTGAGCGATCACGGCACCGTGCTTGCGGCATTCTTCCTGGACGGAAACACGTGAGGGAAGCGTCCCGCAGGACAGTTTCTGATACTGCTCGGCAGCGTTGCGCACGGACACCGCCACCCTGCGCGACGTCGCATAGTCAACCTGCTTCCCCTTGATCTCGGTCAACACGTTCTGCGCCAACTTTCCGGCAGCATCAACCATTTCCGCACACGATTCGGTGAAGAGCTTCGTACTTGCTGAGCTGCACGGGGAGTTGGTCCCCTCACCGAAGGCATAGGCGATGCTGTCGATCTGAGGGGACAGCTTGTTCTTGACCTGTTCGGCCTCCAGCTGACGGGCGCTCGGGGGCGAGGGATCAGTGCTGCTGGAAGCGCTTCCCCGGTTCGAACTCTCCGAATGGTCCGCCGAGGACGAATCGCATCCTGTCAGGCACAGGCCGAGGAAGACGGCACCCCAAAGTCGGTGG
This sequence comes from Streptomyces sp. NPDC055078, assembly GCF_053607985.1. NCBI lineage: Bacteria > Bacillati > Actinomycetota > Actinomycetes > Kitasatosporales > Streptomycetaceae > Streptomyces > Streptomyces sp. NPDC055078. The sequence continues at coordinate 2,941 of NZ_JBSGUP010000348.1, read as the reverse complement.
TTCACGGTGATTCCTTTGCCAGTTCGACAGTTCTTGAGTGATATCGAATGTCCGCAAACTGGTCTAGACCATAAGGTAGGATCATGGGGCTGTCCACCCTGCAAATTGAGACACCATCCGGAATTGGCTTGGAGGAATGCCCTCCATGCGGTGAGCTCGGCGCGTTTCTTGTAGCAGGTCCCCGCGGCGGCGAGGCCGACGCGGGCGGGGCAGCGACGTTACCCCGCCTGCGGGACCTGATGGAGAATCCGTGCCCGGGGCGGCAGGGCGGGGCCGCTCATGCCGCCGCCTATCCGTCGCCGCCCTGGCCACCACTGCCAACCGCGCGTTCACCGACCCTAAGTGCCTGATCACCGCCGTTCGAGTCGGTGAGATGTGGCGCCTCATGCAGGTTTGAGCCCTGCCGGCACCCCTTTGAACGCTCCCCTCCACTCCTTCCACTCGTGTCTGCTGCGCCTATGAGGCAAGACGGTTGTGAGAATACGCACCGAATCGTGCCTACTGTGACGGTTGTGAAAACTCTGGCGAATGAGTTTACGGATTCACGGAGACCTGGTCGTCGACGCCTGCCATAGTGAGACACGTCGGACGGAATGGAGGGACGTGAATGAGGCTAAAGCACCGGAGGAACGCCCTCGTCGCAACAACCATAGCCTTGTTACTCGGCGTGCACATTCTCGCATCCGATGGCGCGAATATCGTAGATACTTCACCCAGTAAATTAAAGCCTCGAATTGAGCCAAGGAGAACATTTCCAGGGATTCGCGTTGGTGCAGATCTGAAAAACGATCGACAGCTCGTCGTGAAGTTTCGTGAGGGCTCCGGCGTAGAAGCTTCTGGCGGATCCTGGACCTCCGATGCCGCGAAGCGCGACAACTCACGCCTGGATCGCCCTGTCGGCAAATTCGTATCAATAGACGAATCAATCAAGAGGGCGAATGGGGCGGTCGAAAAGTACGCAGGGGCCCGTGTCCTACCTTTGATGACCGCCACGGACAGTGAAGTATCGGAACTACGCGAGTCGGCGGAGGCCGCTTCAGGACAAGAGATGGCGGACATGTCCCTGTACTCCAGCATCCTCTTGGACAAACCAAACCCAACCGCAATCAACGCCTTGATGAGGACCCTTTCGCGCAACCCGCTGATTGAGCAGGTATACCCTCAGTCAATGCCTAGAGATGCCGATATACCGCCCCCCACCAGTATCGACCTAAGAGGTTCTCAGGGGTACCTGAACCCGGCGCCTACGGGTATCGACGTTCCCTACGCCAGAAGATTTCAGGGCGGAAAGGGGGCAAGGGTCTCGATAATCGATGTCGAATCGGGCTGGAGGGTCGAGCATGAGGACTTGCCTGGCCCATCGGCGATCTTCTCATGGCACGGAACAAATGGAGGCGGGGAGCATGGAACGGCCGTTGCGGGAATGCTTTGGGGGCTGGATAATTCTTATGGCGTCACCGGAATAACCCCACACTCCAGAATGGGGTGGTCTTCCGTAACATTCTCTCAGTTCCCTAACTTCTTCTTCAGCCCTGCTTCAGCGATTGTGAACGCTGCGGCAGATCTCTCCGCCGGCGACATTATATTGATTGAGCAGCATGCCCCATTACTGTTCGATGGCGTGGCATATCCAGACAACAGCTGTAATCCACGTGATATAGGATATCTCCCGGTGGAGATATTCGGTGCGGAATTCGACGCCATTTCTCAAGCCACGGCGCGAGGGATCATAGTAGTGGAAGCCGCAGGGAACGGCACCATGAACTTGGACGGATATCCAGAGTTCAATCGCACCATTCGAGATTCTGGAGCGATTATCGTGGGGGCCTCCGTTGGCGGCGGAAGCAACTCTCCAGCCTGCTTCACCAACCACGGTTCGCGAGTGGACGTCTTTTCCTGGGGGGGTAGCGTTGCGACCCTAGGATACGGCGAAAGCAGTTCTCTCCGAGCCGACGGAGGGGATGCGCGGCAATGGTATACGCGCACCTTCTCCGGTACGTCCAGTGCTTCACCCGTCGTCACCGGAGCGGCTGCACTTGTGCAAAGCATACGACTGTCTCACGGTCTACCAAGATTAACCGCTCGCCAGATGCGCTCACTACTGGTTGGAACCGGGACGCCGCAAGGCAGCGGGGTCAGGATCGGCACACAACCCGATCTTAGATCCGCATTACGGGCAACCATGCCAGATCGCGGCCTTATGCGGATCACCGGGATTCCCACTGCCAGTCCCGCAGCGACAGGATTCGTCGGAACCGTACGCGTCCGCAATGATGGCGGTCAGTCTTGGGCCAGTGGCACTCATTCCGCACAATGCTCCTGGGAGGCGGGCGGCCCTGTCGTAGCCACCGGCTCCTTCGTCGGCATTGTCGACCATGGAGACAGTGCCCAAATGGGACTCACCGGTCTCACTCCGGCGTCGGAGGGTATCCATACTCTGACGTGCAATTTTATCGCCGGGGGAGTAGTCGTGGCTACTCAATCCGAGAGTATGATCATAACGGAGTCGGGTAAATATGACGGCGAAGTGGTCTCCTTTGTCCTTCCCCGAACGATGGCCTATGGAAACCGAGGTGATAACGCAAGGCCCTATCTCGCTGACGTGACAGTGAAAAATACGGGCACAAAGGTCTGGGATGCCAGTTCTTCCTCCCCCGTAGAGCTGCAGACCTCGCCCGATGGGAACGCGTTCCTCGTTTCGGGACTCGTCCCTCCGGGTTCTCAGGTGACAGTTCCAGTCACCGTCACATGCCAAAATGCTGGTCCGAATGAATTCTCAATCCATTTGAAGCTTGGTGGAGTCCCATTCGGCTCATCGAAAAGTGCCACCAGTCGTTGCCTCGGTAGCGACAACAAACCTGACGATGGGTAAGGCCGGTATGGGCGCAGCCCTGGGGCGCCGGATCGGCGCCTCGAAGAGCAGTCCGGTGCGGGGGCCCTC
>NZ_JBSGUP010000347.1:0-8593 GCF_053607985.1 Streptomyces sp. NPDC055078 | reverse complement strand
GTGCCGCTGCATCCGGGGGTGGACGATCAGCTTGGCGATCCGGGCCGTACCGTCCTCGTCGACCCTGCCGCGTACGGACGCCACGACCTCGTCACCGAGCCGCGCCACCAGGGCATGGCCCTGGGCGATCTCGGCGCGCAGGGCGTCGAGGGACTGGGTGAGGGGTTCGATCGCGTAGTCGCCGTACAGCTCCGCCTCGGTCTGGTAGCACAGATACTGCAGTTTGAGGATCTGTTCCGCGTCCTGTGCTCTAGCCGCTGAGATGGTCACGCTCATGCCCATGTGCGCATGCCTCCCGCTCACCTGTTCGTTCCGGTTGTCTACCGCTCCATTCCCCCATGTTCAGGAGCCGCAACCTCTGCCGTGAGCATTCTGCGCAGGCATCCCAGGCAACGGGAACGCGTAGGTCCCAGACTCCCCTGTGAGATTCCCAACTCTCCTGCGATTTCGCGGTAAGTAGGGTCATGGGGCGACAAAATCGCGGTCAGCAGCCGTGGGCAGTCGCCGGGTGTCCGGGCGACCGCCGCCCGTACCGCCCGCCGTCTCTCCGCCGTGAGCACCGCCCGCTCGGGCCCGGGGCCCGGGTCCACCGGGTCCCGGCGCAGGGGCAGCTCCCGCGCCGCCACCCGCCGCCCGCGCCGCGCCTCCGCACGCACGGCAGCCCGCACCCACCGGGCCGCGTCCCTCGGCGGCCCCGCCCCGTCGAGCCGCTCGAACAGCCGCAGCCACACCGCCTGTTCCAGATCACCCGCGTCCATCGCCGCGCCCGGCGCCTCGGCGTTCGCCTCCGCGCTCACCAGCGGACGCAGGTCGCCGATCACCGGGGCACCGGTGTCTTCGAGAAGAGTCATGCCGGGCGGGACGTGCCCCCGCCCGGCGGCGGTTGCCCGGCGACGGCGGACTCACCCGTACGGGCGGGGTGCCGGGCCCGTGGTGACGACGCGTGAACCCGATGTGCGATCAGAGGTGACCCGCGAGTATCGTCCTCACCTGCGCAGACTTCGCCCGTCCTCGGACAGGTTGGCGTAGCCTCGCTCAGGCCGCCGACCGCTGCCGTCGTCCATGACACCGGAGGACCCGTTGTCCCGCTTGTCGCTCATCAAGGCCGTTCTAGGACCGTTCCTGCGCCTGATGTTCCGCCCTCGTGTGGAAGGCGTCGAGAACATTCCGGGCTCGGGTCCCGTCATCCTCGCCGGAAACCATCTCACGTTCATCGACTCGATGATCATGCCGCTGGTGTGCGCGCGTCCGGTCTACTTCATCGGCAAGGACGAGTACGTCACGGGCAAGGGGTTCAAGGGCCGGGCGATGGCCTGGTTCTTCACCGGTGTCGGCATGATCCCGGTGGACCGCGACGGCGCGAACGGCGGGGTGGCCGCGCTGATGACCGGACGCCGGGTGCTGGAGAAGGGCCGGATGTTCGGCATCTACCCCGAGGGCACCCGCTCCCCCGACGGCCGGCTCTACCGGGGCCGTACCGGGATCGCCCGGCTCACCCTGATGACCGGCGCTCCCGTGGTGCCCTTCGCGGTGATCGGCACGGACAAGCTCCAGCCGGGAGGTACGGGACTGCCCCGCCCGGGCCGGGTGACGATCCGCTTCGGTGAGCCGATGGAGTTCTCGCGCTACGAGGGGATGGACCGCGACCGCTATGTGCTGCGGGCGGTGACGGACTCGGTGATGACCGAGGTGATGGAGCTGTCGGGCCAGGAGTACGTGGACATGTACGCCACCAAGGCGAAGGCCGCCTGAGTGGGCGGCGGCATCCGGGTCCCGGTGCCTCGGGCGCCTGTGCTGCGGGGGCCGCACGCCCGCGCCTGACAGGCCCCCTTTGCTCGTCCGGGCCCGGACACGCGCCGGCCCCCGGGCCGAGGGTCCGTCCTCAAACGCCGGACAGGCTGGAAATGCCCCCACCGACGGACAAGGCGCGGGGCACCACCACGCCCCTCAGGGCGAAGGGGGAGGCTCAGAGCCAAGCCCCCGGCAAAAGCACCGGGCCCAGGATTCCAGCCCCGCCGGCGTTTGAGGCGCGGGGTTCGGGGCGGAGCCCCGACAAGGGCCCGAGCCCGTCCACCCGACCGGTCCGTCCTCAAACGCCGGACAGGCTGGAATCCGCTGGGGTCCCAGGGTCCGTCCTCAAACGCCCGACAGGCTGGATTCCGCTGGGGTCCCAGGATCCGAACTAGGGGTGTTCGGTGCTGTCCTCCAGGCGCTGGCCCTTCAGCAGGAACCAGGACCCGACCGCCGTCAGCAACAGCACCACCGCCCCCGCCGTCGCCGCGACATGGAAGCCGTCCGCGAAGGCGTTCTGCGCCGAGGTGAGCAGGGACAGACCCTGCTCACCGGGCAGCCCCCTGGCCGCTTCCGCCGCACCGCCGAGGGAGTCGCGGGCCGCGTCCACCGCGCCCGACGGCACCCCGTCCGGCACGCTGAAGTCCCGGTACACCCCGGTCACCACCGAGCCCAGCAGGGCGATGCCGAGGGCCGCGCCCAGTTCGTACGCCGTCTCGGAGACGGCCGACGCCGCGCCCGCCTGCTCCTTGGGCACGCTGGACAGGATGACGTCCGCCGTCACGGTGAACGCGAGGCCCGCGCCGAGGCCGCCGAGGAAGAGGGCCATGCCCATGGCGATGGGTCCGGTGTCGGCGGTGAGCAGGGTGCAGGTCCCCAGGGCGAGGGCGACCGCCGTCAGCCCGCCGGAGACCGCGCTGCGGACGGACGCACGGCGGGCGAGGCGGCCCGCGAGCAGTCCGGCCGCCACCGCGCCGATCGCGGCGGGCAGTTCGATCAGCCCCGCCTCCAGCGGTGAGCGCCCCTGGACGAGCTGGAGGAACTGCGAGAGGAAGAAGACCAGTCCCGAGAGCCCGAGGATGGTCAGCAGATCCGCCATGACCGCGCCGGAGAAGCCCCGGTTGCGGAAGAGCCGCACATTGAGCAGCGGTGCGGGCAGGGTCAGCTGACGCCGTACGAACCAGTAGAGGGCGGCGGCGCCGATGGCGGCGGCAGCGGCCGTGTCCGGGCGGATGCCGTGCACCGCGGCCTCCTTCACCGCGTACACGACGGAGACCAGGCCGACCAGCGAGAGGACCACGCTGAGGAGGTCCCACGGGCCGGGGTCGGGGTTGCGCGACTCGGGGAGCAGCTTGCTGCCGAGGACGACGAGGAACGCCATCACCGGGAGGTTGATCAGGAAGACCGACCCCCACCAGTAGTGCTCCAGCAGCACCCCGCCGACGACCGGGCCGACGGCGGCGCCCGCGGAGGCAGCCGCGCCCCAGATGCCGACGGCGATGCTGCGTTCCCTGGGGTCGTGGAAGAGATTGCGGATCAGGGCGAGCGTGGACGGCATCAGGGTGGCACCCGCGACACCGAGCAGCGCGCGGGCCACGATCATCATCTCCGGGCTGGAGGCGTAGGCGTTGATCACGGAGACCCCGCCGAACGCGACGGCACCGATCAGCAGCAGCTTCTTGCGGCCGATCCGGTCGCCGAGGCTGCCCATGGTGATGAGCAGGCCCGCGATGACGAACGAGTAGACATCGCCGATCCACAGCAACTGGGTGCCGGACGGCTTGAGATCCTCGCTCAGATAGGGTGTCGCGAGGCCGAGCACGGTGGCGTCGACCGCGACCAGCAGGACGGCGAGCACCAGTGCGGCCAGTGCCAGCCAGCGGCCCGGGGCCTGCACGGTCTCCGGTTTCCTGAGATCGGTGCCGGTCATTTCTCCACGCTCCGTCGGGTGACCCCGCCGAGCAGCAGCCCGGCGATCGAGTCCTGGAAGTCCTTGGCGGCGACCCGGCCGGACTGGACGGACCAGGCGCCCGAACTGACCAGGCCGTACAGGGCCTCGGTGAGCCAGGCGACGGACAGGTCGATCCGGAAGTCGCCCTCCTCCTGACCACGGAGGAAGAGCGCGGCGACCCGGGCGTCGAGCCGGTTCCAGCCCTCATTGATCTCGACGGCGTCGAAGAGCTGGTTCTCGGTGACGAGGAAGCCGATCAGCCCGGCACTGGGCTCGATCCCGGCGACGAGCCTGCGCACCGCGTCGGCCGCGCCGCCCTCGTCCAGCCGGGCCGCGTCGAGAGCGGTCTCGAACTCGCGGATGCCGAGATCCTCCAGAGCCCGCACCAGGGCGTCCCGCCCGGCGAAGTGCCGGTGGAGGGTGGCGCGGCCGATACCGGCGGCCTTCGCGACCTCGTCCATGGTCGCGGTGGGTTTACGGGAGAGCAGGGCCGCGGCGGCGCGCAGCACTTGCTCACGATCAACTGTCATGAGACAACCATAACCCACATGAGACAACTTTGTCTCATCCGATAGTGCGTCGACTCACTCGACGGGAAGATGGAGCATCTACGGATGAATCCGTTGCTGCTGATGGACATCGACGGTCCGCTCAATCCCTACGGCGCGAAGCCCGAGCGCAGACCGGACGGTTTTATGACACACCGGATGCGACCGAGCGGCTGGACGGACCGGAAGCCCCTGCGGGTCTGGCTCAATCCGGGCCACGGCGAGGAGCTGCTGACGCTGGCGGACCGCTTCGAACTGGTGTGGGCGACGACCTGGAAAGGGGAAGCCAATACCTGGGTCGGCCCGCCGCTGGGACTGCCGGAGCTGCCGTACATCGACTGGCCCGAGATGCACGGGCGGGCGCCGCGCGGCACGTTCTGGAAGACGCAGTACATCCTCCGGTACGCGGCCGGGCGGCCGTTCGCCTGGTTCGACGACGAGATCACTGGGCTGGACCGTGAATACGTGGAGCGGGAACACCTCGCCGCCGCCCTCCTGCTGCGTGTCGACCACCGGATCGGGCTGACCCGGCCGGACTTCGACGCGCTCGCGCGGTGGGCGGCGGCGCTGTAGAACAGGCTGTGGACGTCGCCCGGCTACCGCTTGGCGGCGGCCCAGGCGTGCTGGACCGCGAGGTCCGCCTTGACCTCGGCGAGCTGGACCGCGACAGCGGACGGGGCCGTACCGCCGCGTCCGTCGCGGGACGCCAGCGCGCCCGCGACGTTCAGCACCGTACGGACCTCAGGGGTCAGATGCTCGGAGATCCCCGCGAACTGCGCGTCGGTCAGCTCGTCCAGCTCGATGCCGAGGGTCTCGCACTCCTTGACGCACTCCCCCGCGACCTCATGGGCCACCCGGAAGGGCACGCCCTGGCGTACCAGCCATTCCGCGATGTCCGTCGCCAGCGAGAAGCCGGCCGGGGCCAGCTCCGCCATCCGCTCCCGGTTCACCGTGAGCGTGGCCATCATGCCGGTGAACGCGGGGAGCAAAACCTCCAGCTGGTCGCAGGAGTCGAAGACCGGCTCCTTGTCCTCCTGGAGATCGCGGTTGTACGCCAGGGGCAGCGCCTTCAGCGTCGCCAGCAGGCCCGTGAGGTTGCCGATGAGCCGGCCGGACTTGCCGCGCGCCAGCTCGGCGATGTCCGGGTTCTTCTTCTGCGGCATGATCGAGGACCCGGTGGAGAACGCGTCGTGGAGCGTGACGAACGAGAACTCCTTGGTGTTCCAGATGATGACCTCCTCCGCGATCCGGGAGAGGTTGACGCCGATCATCGCGGTGATGAAGGCGAACTCCGCCACGAAGTCGCGCGAGGCCGTGCCGTCGATGGAGTTGCCCGCCGAGCCGCGCTCGAAGCCCAGATCGGCCGCGACCGCCTCGGGGTCGAGCCCCAGCGACGAGCCCGCGAGCGCACCGGAGCCGTACGGCGAGACGGCCGTCCGCTCGTCCCACTGCCGCAGCCGCTCGGCGTCCCGGGAGAGCGACTGGACATGGGCGAGCACATGGTGGGCGAAGAGCACGGGCTGGGCGTGCTGAAGGTGCGTACGACCGGGCATCGCGACGTCCGGGTGCGCCTCGGCGAGGCCCACCAGCGCGTCCTGCAACTCGGCGATCAGTCCGCCGACGATCCGGGCGTGGTCGCGCAGATACATCCGGAAGAGCGTGGCGACCTGGTCGTTGCGGGAGCGGCCGGCCCGCAGCTTGCCGCCGAGGTCGGGACCGAGGCGCTCCAGCAGGCCCCGCTCCAGCGCGGTGTGCACATCCTCGTCGGCGATCGTGCCGGTGAAGGAGCCGTCCGCCACATCCGCTTCCAGCCGGTCGAGACCGGCGAGCATCCGGGTCAGCTCGTCCTCGGTGAGCAGGCCCGCCGTGTGGAGCACGCGCGCGTGGGCGCGGGATCCGGCGATGTCGTACGGTGCGAGCCGCCAGTCGAAGTGGACGGAGGCGGAGAGCTTCGCCAGCGCCTCGGCGGGGCCGTCGGCGAACCGGCCGCCCCAGAGCCGGACGTCACCGTTGTTGCTGCTCACAGCTTGCGCTCCTTCGGGGGTGCGATGTGCGACGCCTCCCCGTCGCCTGAGGAGAGGGGAGGCGTCTGTGGTGCGAATGTGGTGCGTCGTCCCACCGGGCACGGGTCAAGCGCGGGTCGTGCGACGGACGGGCGGGCGCCGGATCAGGCCGTCGGATCAGGCGGTCGGATCAGGCACCGGGTCGGCGGCGCGGATACTACGCCCGCAGGTCCCGCCGGGCGGCGATCTTCGAGGAGAGTCCGAAGATCTCGATGAAGCCCTGCGCCTTGGACTGGTCGAAGGTGTCGCCCGTGTCGTACGTGGCGAGGTTGAAGTCGTAGAGCGAGTCGTCCGACTTCCGGCCGGTGACCACCGCGCGACCGCCGTGGAGCGTCATCCGGATGTCACCGGTGACATGCTGGTTGGCCTCGTTGATGAAGCCGTCCAGGGCCCGCTTGAGCGGGGAGAACCACAGGCCGTCGTAGACCAGCTCGCCCCAGCGCTGCTCGACCTGCCGCTTGTAGCGGGCCAGCTCGCGCTCGACGGTCACATTCTCCAGCTCCTGGTGAGCGGTGATCAGCGCGATCGCGCCCGGGGCCTCGTAGACCTCACGGGACTTGATGCCGACGAGCCGGTCCTCGACCATGTCGATCCGGCCGATGCCCTGCGCTCCGGCCCGCTCGTTGAGCTGCTGGATCGCCTGGAGGACGGAGACGGGCCTGCCGTCGATGGCGACCGGGACGCCCTCCTTGAAGGAGATGACGACCTCGTCGGCCTCACGCGGCTCGGCGGGGTTGGAGGTGTACTCGTAGACGTCCTCGATCGGCGCGTTCCAGATGTCCTCCAGGAAGCCGGTCTCGACCGCGCGCCCGAAGACATTCTGGTCGATGGAGTACGGCGACTTCTTGCTGGTCGCGATCGGGAGCTGCTTCTCCTCGCAGAAGGCGATCGCCTTGTCCCGGGTCATCGCGTAGTCCCGGACCGGGGCGATGCACTTCAGATCGGGACCGAGCGCGGAGATGCCTGCCTCGAAGCGGACCTGGTCATTGCCCTTGCCGGTGCAGCCGTGGGCGACGATCCCGGCGTTGTGCTTGTGGGCGGCGGCGACGAGGTGCTTGACGATGGTGGGCCGGGAGAGGGCGGAGACCAGCGGGTACCGGTCCATGTACAGCGCGTTGGCCTTGATCGCCGGGAGGCAGTACTCGTCGGCGAACTCGTCCTTCGCGTCGGCCACCTCGGCCTCCACCGCACCGCAGGCGAGCGCGCGCTTGCGGATGACATCCAGGTCCTCGCCGCCCTGGCCGACATCCACGGCAACGGCGATGACCTCGGCGCCCGTCTCCTCGGCGATCCAGCCGATGGCGACGGAGGTGTCCAGACCGCCCGAGTAGGCGAGTACGACGCGCTCGGTCACGGGATTCTCCTTACGATGCATTCGTTGATGGAATAAGTATGCACTCCTCTGTATGTTTCGTCAACGTCCCGTGGTGAGAGGGGGTGGGACTCTCCCGTGGGATTCTCCCGGGGGCGGGCCGATCCCCGGCTCGCCGGCGGGCCGGGGATCGGATAATCCCGGTATGGGAAAGCGATACGAGCGCATAGACGGCAGGATCCGCACCTTCATCGAGGACCAGCCCGTGTTCTTCACCGCGACCGCTCCGCTGGACGGTGACGGGCACATCAACCTCTCGCCCAAGGGCCGCCGCGGCACCCTCGTCGTCATCGACGAGCTGACCCTCGCGTATCTCGACTTCGGCGGCAGCGGCGCCGAGACCATCGCCCACCTCCGTGAGGAGGGCAACGGCCGGATCACCCTGATGTGGTGCGCCTTCACCGGGCCGCCCAAGGTGCTGCGGGTGCACGGCAGCGGCGAGGCGGTCTTCCGCGACGATCCGCGCTGGCCCGGCCTCATCACCCGCTTCACGGCCGCCGATGGTCCGGGCGCCCGTGCGATCGTCGTCGTCCACGCCCGCCGCATCGGCGACGCCTGCGGTTTCGCCGTGCCCTTCCTTGACTACCGCGAGGAGCGCACCCAGCATGCGGAGCACTTCGGCCGGAAGTCGGACGCCGAGTTCGCGGCGTACTGCGCGAACAAGGAACACATCGGCGTGAGCCTGGACGGCCTCCCGGCCCTGCCGCTGCCCCTGCCGCCGCGCACGGCGTGAGCCGGGGGCGGCAGCGGGTCCGGCCCCCGGACGGCGGCCCGTGGCCCGCGGTTCCGGCTCCGCCGGCGGTTCGGGGCGGAGTCCGACAAGGGCCCGGGCCCGTCCACCCGACCGGTCCGTCCTCAAACGCCGGAC
>NZ_JBSGUP010000346.1:0-8597 GCF_053607985.1 Streptomyces sp. NPDC055078 | reverse complement strand
CGACATCGCCGAGGGCGAGATCGTCGGCCTGCTCGGGGACAACGGCGCGGGCAAGACGACCCTGATGTCCCTGGTGGCGGGGCTGTTGCGGCCGGACGCGGGAGACATCGAGGTACGGGGCGTCTCCCTCGCCCGCGACCCGCGCCGGGCCCGCCGGGGGCTCGGTCTGGCCCCGCAGGAACTGGGCGTCTACCCGCCGCTGACCGTACGGCAGAACCTCCGGTTCTTCGCCGAGCTGGCCGGGCTGCGCGGCCCGGACGTCGGGCGGCGGAGCGAGGAGGTCGCCGCGCCGCTCGGGCTGACCGCCCTGCTCGACCGCCGGGTGTCCCGGCTCTCCGGAGGCGAGCAGCGGCGCGTGCACACGGCGCTGGCCCTGCTCCACCGGCCGAAGCTGCTGCTGCTCGACGAGCCCACCGCGGGCGTGGACGTGGAGACCCGGGCCCGGCTCATCGCGTTCGTCCGGGAGATGGCCGCCACGGGTACGGCCGTCTGCTACTCCACGCACTACCTCGCCGAGGTCGAGGCGCTCGACGCGAGCGTGGCCGTGCTGGACCACGGCCGGATGATCGCGCGCGGCACGCTCAGGGAACTGGTGAGCCGCCACGGGGACAGCGCCGTTGAGCTGACCTTCTCCGGCACCCCGCCCGCGCTGCGGCTGCCCTGGCCGGTGACCCGCGAGGCACACGTCCTGCGTGTCCGTGTCGAGCAGCCGCACCTGGCGGCGCCCGAGGTGCTGTCGGCACTGGGCGATTCGGCGCTGCGGCTGGTGAATCTGCGGGTGGTACGGCCGAGCCTGGAGAGCGTCTTCCTGAGCCTGACGGGACGGCGATACGCGGGCGGACCCGACTCCACCGATCCCACCGGCGGCCCGGCGGCGGACAGCGGCGGCGGTCCGGCGCCCGGCCGGCCCGACGGCAGGAGCGTGGAGGCGGGTCGCCATGGGTGACGGGTCACTGGGCCGGATCGCCGCGCTGGTCCGGCACGACATCAGACTGCTGCTGCGCGATCCCGCGCCGCTGATCGTCCGTACCGTCATGCCGCTGCTCATCATGGGCTTCATGCAGCCGCTGTTCCGTGTGGCACTGCGGGCCGACGACGTACGGGACGCCACCGGCGCCGAACAGGCTGTGCCCGGTATGGCGGTGATGTTCCTGTTCTTCCTCGTGAGTGTCGTGGGCTTCGGGATGTTCCGGGAACACGGCTGGAACACCTGGGACCGGCTGCGGGCGGGTCCCTCGCGGCCGTACGAGCTGGTGGCCGGCCGGGTCGTGGTGCCGCTGGCGGTCGCGGTGGTCCAGCTCGCCGTGGTCTTCGGGGCGGGCGGGCTGCTCTTCGGGCTGCGGGTGCGCGGCCCGTACCTCGCGCTCGTCGTCGTGGGCGTGCCGCTGGCGCTGTGCGTGGTCATGTTCGGCATGGCGCTGGTGTCCCTGTGCCGTACCGTCGCCCAGCTCACCGTCTTCTCCAACCTCGCCGCGCTGCTCTTCGCCGGTCTCGGCGGCGCGCTGACCCCTCGGTCCGCCCTGCCGGAGTGGGCGCTTCCGCTCGCTCCGGCGGTACCCAGCCACTGGGCGATGCGCGGCTTCTCCACCGTGGTCATCGACGGTGGCGGCGTGGGCGCGGTGCTGCTGCCCGCAGGCATGCTGTGCGTCTTCGCGGCGGGGCTCACCGCCGTGACCCTGGCCTTCTTCCGTATCGACCACCGCAAGGTCGCCTGGTCCTGAGCGTCCGGGCACCGGCACCCGGCATCCGAGATGTCCGGCGCCGGGCACCCCCCCCTCGATATCCGGCGCCGGGCACCCCCGATGTCCGGCGCCGCAATCCGCCGGCGGCCGTTCGACAGCGGCCGACCCGACCCCAGAAAGGGGGCGGCCATGCCCGCCGCCGTGGTCTTCGACTGCTTCGACACGCTCGTGACGTCCCGTCGGCCGTTGCCGGGCCCCGAGGAGCTGACCACCTGTCTCATCGATGTGCTGGCGCTGGACGAGCGGTGTGCGGGCGACGTCGTACGTACGGTCTTCGGCGCCGTGTACGCGGCGATGTCGGACAGGGCCGCGCTCCAGCCGCCGACCCTCGGCCTGCTGGAAGCTGCCCTGCGGGAGCGCGGGGTGCGGCGGGAGAGCGCCGACCTGGACCGGGCGCTGTGGCATGCGCTCGGCTGCGCGGACGCGGACCGGTACGCGCTGTGCGAGCCCGTGGCGGATGCGATGCGCCGGGTCGCGGGCGCCGGTCACACGGTCCGGCTGATGTCCAACTGCTATCTGCCGGGCACCCTGATGCGCAGGCTGCTGGACGGGCTGAAGGTGCCCAGGGTGTACGACCGGGCACTGTTCACCGCGGACGGCGGACCGAAGAAGCCCGACCCCCGAGCATTCCGGCTGATCGGCGAGGGGGAATTCGAGCGGCGCGTCATGGTCGGCGATTCCGAGGCGGACGATATCGCCCCGGCCGCGGCACTCGGCTGGGACACCGTACTGGTGAATCCCGCCGATCCCGATCTCACGGAACTCGCGTCACTGCTGAAACTCTGAGTTCCGGCTTTCGACCACGGCCGACCTCACGGGGGAAATCCGGTGTTCCGCACAAAGAAACACCTGCTGAACCCTGCCGCCCGCGCTGCATAGGATTTTCTCACCACCGCCTGATGGCGTCGTGCGGGTACTCGATTCCGCTGTGTTCTTCGTTGTTTCCGCATGACCGATTCGCGCCGTGCGGAAGGAGTCACCGCCGTGCAGCTTCTCGCAACCGGCCGCCCCGGGGCTCCGGCCCGGAGAGACGGGCGAGCGCCCGTACCCGGACGGTGGGCGCCCGTACCCGGACGGTGGGCGACCGGGTCATCCGGAGTACGGCCCGGAAGGGAGAGGCATGACGACGACCGGCAGTGACGGGGGCAGGCGGGACGGAGGCAGGCGGGACGGGGTCCGGCGGGACGGCGACGGCGAGGCCCCGCACCGGGCCCTCCTGGACGCGGGCTGGAGCACGGCCTGGCGGCCCGCTCCGGTGCGCGAGGGCGTCTGCGGCGCCGACCGCATCCGCGACCTGGCCGCGAGCGGCTACGCGGCGCTGCCGATCCCCGCGGAGTTCGGCGGCGCGGGCGCGAGCCTGGTGGAAGTGGCCTCCGCGCAGCGCGCGCTGGGCATGGCCGACCCCTCGGCAGCCATCGCCCTGAACATGCACGCCTTCACGGTGGGGCTGATGGCCGACTACTGGCAGCGGCACCGGGACACGAGCTGGATGCTGCTGGAGGGGATCGCCAAGTCCGGTGCCCTGGTCGCGTCCGCGTTCGCCGAGCCGGGCGGCAGCCCCAACTTCATGAGCAGCCGCTCGGTGGCCGTGGAGACCGGCAAGGGTTACCGGGTGTCCGGAGTGAAGTACCCCTGCTCGCTCGCCTCCACGGCCACCCTGGTGTGTCTGACGGCCCGGGTCACCGGGACCGACGAGACGATCCTCGCCCTCTGCCCCAGCTCGTCCCCCGGCCTCACCGCCGAGGGGGAGTGGCCCTCGCTCGGTATGCGGGAATCCGACACGGCCAGGCTGGTCCTGCGCGATGTCGAGCTGGACGACCGGCTCGTCTTCCACCGCGGCCCCGCCGATGTCATCGACGACAACGTCATCTCCGGCATGGCGTGGTTCGCGGTCCTGCTGAGCGCCACCTACCACGGCGTTCTGAGCGGGCTGCTGGACGTGGCGTACCGAGGGGTCGTCGCGGCGGGCACGTTCGGGCCGAGGACCGCCCTGCTCGGCCGCGCCACCCGCGAGCTGCTGACGCTCGGCGGCGCCTGCCGCCAGCTCGGCGCGGACGTCGGATCGGGCGCGATCGGCGGGCGGGCGGCGCTGGCCGCGGCGGTGGGGCTGCGTGCCTCGCTCAGCGACACCCGCGACCGGGTGGTGTCCGCCGTCACCCCGGTCATGGGCAGCCGTCTCTACGGACGCGGGCAGTCGGCCGCCGGCCTCCTGGTCGACTCGCTCGCCGTCCACCACCATCCGCCGTCGCTGCTGACCTGCGACGAGGTCGTCGGCGCGTTCTGCACGGGACGTGAGATCAGCTTCGACCCGGCCGGCTGAGTCGCCCGGCCCCACCTGCCAAGGAGAGACAGCCATGCCCCACGTCGAAGTCAATCTGCCGATCGAGGCCCCGGTGGCCATTGCCTGGCGGGCCGTCACCCGGCTGGAGGACTACGCCGAGTACATGGAGAACGTCGAGTCCGTGACCGTGCTGGGGCGGACCGACGCCGGCGCGCGCGTCAGCGAGTGGTCGGTCCTGCTCAAGGGCTCCGTACTGGAGTGGGTGGAGGAGGACGAGCTGGACGAGGAGACCCGCACCATGTCCTTCTCTCAGGTCTCCGGCGACCTGGACGAGTTCAAGGGGTACTGGCGGGTCACCGACGCCGGGGAGGGCACCTCCGTGGTCACCTTCTCGGTCGACTTCGAGATCGGCATCCCGCTGCTGGCCGACATGCTCAACCCGGTCGCCGCCAAGGCGCTGCGCGAGAACTCGGAGCATATGCTCCGGGCCATCGAGCGGCGGATCACGGTCTCGTGACCACGCCCGCCCGCATCCTGGTCACCGGCGCCACCGGCGCCGTGGGCAGCGCGGTCCTGCGCGCGCTCGACGCGGCGGGCCACCGGACGTACGGGGTGAGCCGCCGCGGCGGCACGGGACCCCGGCAGTACGCGTGGCGGGTCGGGCAGCAGGAACCGCACCCCGAGCTGCGCGGCCCGTGGACCGCGGTGGTGCACTGCGCCGCCGACACCCGCTGGAACCTCCCCGCCGAGAAGGCCGAGGGAGCGAACGTCGCCCCGCTGCGCGCACTGCTGTCCCGCATCGGCCCCGGGACCCGCCTCATCCATCTGTCGTCGTCGTACGCCACGGGTCTGGCGGGCGGCCTCAGCTCACTCGAACCGGACGCCTACCGCAACTCGTACGAGTGGTCGAAGGCCGCCGCCGAACGCCTGGTGCACGCCGAGCGCGACAGCGCCGACATCGTGCGGTTCCCCATCGTGATAGGAGCCCGGGCGGACGGGCGGCTGGACCGGTACAGCGGCTTCTTCTGGCTGCCGTCCTCGCTGTGCAGCGGCGCCGTCCCCGCGCTGGTGGCGGAGGAGAAGGCGCTGCTGGACATGGTCAGCACCGACGATGTGGCCGACCATGTCGTGCGGCTGGTCGCGGGCGAACCGCCGGCGGGCATACGGCTGTCGGTCCTGGGCCGGGGCGAGAGGGCCCAGCGGGTCGGCGAGGTCTTCGACACCGTCCTGGACGCCCTCAACTCCTGGCGCGGCGAACACGGCATACCCCCGCTGGACCGCCTTCCGTATGTGACACCCGACCAGTGGAACCGCTTCTATCTGCCCTTCGCCGAGGAGTATCTGGACCGGTCCCAACTGCGCCGGGTCACCGCGTTCCGCGCGTACCAGGGCTATCTGTCGGTCACCCGGCCGTTCGAGGTCACCGACCGGGTGGCCGACACCGCACAGGTGGTGTACCGCTCGATACGCCGCTGGGCCGATGTCCACGGGACGTCGGCCCGCCGGATCCCCAGGCCGTGGGGCGCCTGACATGCCGCACACACCGGGGGGAGAAGGTGCCGTGAGGTGACGGGCCCGAAGTCCGGCCGCGGCCCGGGAGCGCGCAGCCCCGGACCCGGACCGATGACGGTCCACCGTAGTCGCCGGGGTCCGTACCCGCCGGTCGACGAGCAATGCCGAGCCGGTTCTTCTCACCGTCCGGTCATGGAGGGGATGACTGAAGTCGAGGGCCGGACCGCTGAGTCGGAGTTGGTGTCCGCGTAGAGAGGAACAACCTGTCATGAAACCCATCCGTGTTGCGCTGGCCGGCGCCGGGAACTGCGCATGGAGCTTCTGCCAGTTCGCCGCCATGGCCCAGACGAATCCCGACGCCCGGCTGCCGGGCCTCATGTGTCCTACGGTGGGCGGCTACCGGCTCTCGGACGTGCGTGTCGTCGCGGCGTTCGACGTCGACGCGGCGAAGGTCGGGCTCCCTCTCGCCGAGGCGTTCACCGCCCCCGCCATCTCCGCGACCGGTTTCACCCCGCTCGGCGCCGACCGGGAGTCCCCGGTCCTTCCCGCACCGGTTCTCGACGGCCTCGCGGGACCGCTCGGCGATGTCGTGGCCCTGGCCGCCGCCGCCCGCGACGCCACCCAGGAGGATGTCGCCAAGGCCCTCGCCGAACACGACGTCGACATCCTGGTCATCACGCTGCCCACGGGCGCCTCCCAGGCCATCCGGATGTTCGCCAACGCGGCCCTGGCCGCGGGAGTGGCCGTCGTGAACGCCACACCCGAGGAACTGGCCCGGGACGCGGACATCCGCGGCAGGTTCGCGGACGCGGGCGTCGTCATCCTCGGCGACGACCTGCGCAGCCATGTCGGGGCCACGTCCCTGCACACCACCCTCATCGAGCTGCTGCTCAGCCGAGGACTGGTGCTCGCGAGCACCTACCAGCTCAACGTGGGCGGCAACACCGACTTCCTGAACCTGGCGGACGCCGGCCGCTCGGCCACCAAGTTCGCGTCCAAGGCGAACGCCCTGCGCGCGGCGGGCATGACCGACGTCGAGGGTGTGGCCGGACCCACCGGCTTCATCGGCCACCTCGCCGATACGAAGGTGTGCTTCGCCAGCATCAAGGCGACCTCCGTGCTCGGCTCCGAGCTGGAGATCGATCTGAAGCTCACCGTGGAGGACAGCCCGAACGCCGCGGGCGTCATCGCGAACGCCGTACGCGTCGGCAAGGCAGCCGCCGACCGCGGCCTGTCCGGCACGGTGAACGACGCGTCCGCCCTCCTCTTCAAGAGCCCGCCGCACGGGCTGACCGAATCGGAGGCGAGGACTGCGTTCCTCGACTTCGCGTCCTGAACACCAACCGGGTCACCCGGCCCGGACATCGACCCGGTCACCTGGCCCGGTCACCAACCTGGTCACCAACCCGGTCACCAACCAAGGGAGACGGTTCCATGCTGTCGGTCCAACGGGACTCCCGGTCGGTCGAGGATCTGCCCTACGAACTGGTCGAGCGCAAGGGAGTCGGACACCCGGACACCATGTGCGACGCCATGGCCGAGCGCATGTCCCGCTACTACTCCCTCCACTGCCTGAAACACTTCGGTGGGGTCGCCCACCACTGGTTCGACAAGGTGACGCTGTACGGCGGCGGCGCGGACACCGGCTACGGGCGGGGCGAACTCACCTCGCCGTACCGGGTGAAGGTCTTCGGCAAGGCGGCCTTCCGGGTCGGTGACACCGAGATCCCGGTCCGGGACATCATGTTCCGCGCCGCGGCCGATGTGCTCGCACAGGTCACCACCGGTTTCGACGCCACCCGCCATCTCGCCGTCGAGCTGGGTGTGGTCGATCACCAGGGGTCGGGCCGGGGAGTCTCGCGGTACCAGCCCGCGTCACCCGAGGACCTCGTCCCGCTCAGGTCCGGCGGACTGGTCTCCAACGACACCAACCTCCTGCACGGCTACGCCCCCCTGTCCCGCCTGGAGAACGTCGTCCTGGGGCTGGAGCACCTCATCAACGGCACCGGGTTCAAACAGCGGCACCCGGACACCGGCTGGGACGTCAAGGTGTTCGGCAGCCGGCGGAACGACGCCTTCAGCCTGGTCGTCAATATGCCGTTCCTCGCCGCCCGCATCGAGTCGATGGACCAGTACCTGGCGCGCAAGGCGGTGATCCAGAAGGAGCTGGAGGAGTTCGTCGGCACCCGGGGAATCCAGGACTGCCGCATGCTGATGAACGCCACCGACCGCAACGGCCGCCCCTACCTCACAGCGCTCGGCTCGGTGGCGGACACCGGCGACGTGGGTGTGGTCGGCCGGGGGAACCGGGTCAACGGACTCATCACCCCCATGCGCCCGATGAGCATCGAGGCCCCCGCGGGCAAGAACCCGCTGGACCACACCGGCAAGATCTACAACGTCATGGCCATGCGCCTCGCCCAGCAGGTGCACGACGAGTTCGGCGGCCCGGCGCAGGTCCATGTCTTCACCTCCAAGGAAGCACCCCTGGAGCGCCCGGACGAGGTCGTCGTGACCACACCCGATGCGGACGAGCGCGCCCTGAACACCCTGGTGGAGACCGCGGTCGCCGGTACGGGAGACCTGTCGGCCGAGTTGATCGAGAAGGGCATCACCCTGTGGTGACCGGCGCGCACACACGGGCCCTCGTCGCCGAGGTGCGCCACCGTGGCCTGCGCCGCGACACCGGACCGCCGCCGGAGCCGGCCCCGGACGCCGGCACCCACTTCGTGGTGCTGGTCAAGCCCGAGGTGCTGACGGCAACCGGTGCCGCCGACGCGATGGCGGAGGTCGTACGGGTGCTCGGCGAAGGGGATGCGACGGTCCTGCGCTGCGCGCTGATGCCGGCCGGGGACTTCGGCCGGCGCGGCTGCCCCCTGCTGCACTACCCGCGTCTGCACCGGGTCGCCGCCGATGGAGTCCGGGCACTGTGCTCCGGTGCCCGCCGGGAACTCGGCGTACTCACGGGAGCGTCGGGGACGGCGGGCGTCCTGGGCGCGTTCGAGGCGATGACCTACGAGTGGGAGCTGTCTCCGGCGACGCTGGAGGACCGTTGCCGACGA
>NZ_JBSGUP010000345.1:0-8598 GCF_053607985.1 Streptomyces sp. NPDC055078 | reverse complement strand
CACCAAGACGCTGTACATGGACTGGCGGGTGGGGGCACGGCACTTCCTGGATCTGCTGGTCGACGGGGACATCGCCAACAACCAGCTCAACTGGCAGTGGGCCGCGGGCACCGGGACCGACACCCGGCCCAACCGGATGCTCAACCCGCTGACCCAGGCGGCGAGGTTCGACCCGCGCGGCGACTATGTGCGCCGCTGGGTACCGGAGCTGGCGCGGCTGACGGGCCCCGAGATCCACCGGCCGCACGAACTGGACGGCCCGCTGCGGGCCCGGCTGGACTACCCCGGCCCCCTGGTGGACCCTGCGGCGGCGCGCACCCGGTTCCAACAGGCCCGCGGCCTGCGCTGACCCCCCGCCAGGGGCCGTTCCTGTATACCGTCCGGGGCCGACCCGTCTTCCGCCAGGGCCCGTGCCCGCCACCCGCCAGGGGCCCTGCCCGCATCCCCGCCAGGGACCGTGCCCGCCACCGTCAAAGGCCCTGCCCGGCGCCCAGCCAGGGGCCCTGCCCGCCGAAGCCGCCCCGCTCCGGCTCCCGCTCCCGCTCCCGCTCCCGCCGGAGCCTCAGCCCACCGAGCTGTACGCCACAACGCCCCGCAGCAGCGCGTCCACCGCCTTGCGCGCGTTCTTCGCGACGGTGCTGCCCTGGGCAGGGGCCGCCGCGGCGATCTGGCCGAGCACATCGATCACCTGCTTCGACCAGCGGACGAAGTCCCCGGCGGGCATCTCCGCCTCGCGCAGCACCTCGTCGAGACTCCTGTCGGACGCCCACTGGTGAGCCACCCAGGCGAACCCGAGGTCCGGCTCGCGCTGGCCCACCCCCTCCGCCTGGTTGATCTTGAAGTCCTCCTCCAGGGCGTCCAGCCGGCCCCAGATGCGGACCATCTCGCCGAGCGCGACCTTCGCCGCGCCACCGGGGATCTTGGGCGCCACCGCGTCGTCCGCCTGACGGGACTCGAAGACCAGCGCGGAGACGCACGCGGCCAGTTCGGCCGGGGACAGGCCCTCCCAGACGCCCTCGCGCAGACACTCACTCGCCAGCAGGTCCAGCTCACCGTAGAGCCGGGCGAGGCGCTTGCCGTGTTCGGTGACCTCGTCGCCGCGCAGATAGTCCAGCTCGGTCAGGAGCGCGACGATCCGGTCGAAGGTGCGGGCGATGGTGTTCGTACGGCCCTCGATACGCCGCTCCAGCTGCCGGGTGTCGCGCTGGAGGCGGTGGTACCGCTCGGCCCAGCGGGCGTGGTCCTCGCGCTCGGCGCAGCCGTGGCAGGGGTGGGCGCGCAGCTCTGTCCGCAGCCGGGCGATCTCGCGGTCGTCGGCCGCGGCGGAGCGCTCCTTGCGGTGCCGCTCGGGGACGATGTGCCCCGCCTTGGTCCGCAGCGCGGACGCCAGATCGCGGCGGGACTGCGGCGAGCGGGGGTTGAACGACTTCGGGATACGCATCCGCTCCAGCGTGTCCACCGGCACGGGGAAGTCGATCGACGCCAGCCGCTTCACCTGCCGCTCGGCGGTCAGCACCAGCGGCCGGGGGCCGTCGTGGTACTCGAAACCGCGGTGCCCATTGGTCCGACCCGCCGGAATCCCCGGGTCCAGGACGAGCGCCAGCCCGGCGAACTTGCCGGTCGGCACATGGATGACATCACCCGGCTTGAGCTTCTCCAGCGATGCCGCGGCGGCTGCGCGCCGCTGTGCCGCGCCCTGCTTGGCCAGCTCCGTCTCACGGTCCTTGAGATCGCGGCGCAGCCGCGCGTACTCCTCGAAATCGCCGAGATGGCAGGTCATGCCCTCGCGATAGCCGTCGAGGCCCTCCTCGTTCTTCTGCACCTGGCGGGAGATGCCGACGACCGAGCGGTCCGCCTGGAACTGGGCGAACGACGTCTCCAGCAGCTCGCGCGAACGGTGCCGCCCGAACTGGTGCACAAGGTTGACGGCCATGTTGTACGACGGCTTGAAGCTGGAGCGCAGGGGGTAGGTGCGGGTGCCGGCCAGGCCCGCGAGGGCGCCCGGGTCCATGGCCCGCTGCCAGAGCACCACCGCATGGCCCTCGACATCGATACCGCGCCGCCCCGCGCGCCCGGTGAGCTGCGTGTACTCGCCGGGGGTGATGTCCGCGTGCTGCTCGCCGTTCCACTTGACGAGCTTCTCCAGGACCACCGAGCGGGCGGGCATGTTGATGCCGAGCGCCAGGGTCTCGGTGGCGAAGACGGCCTTCACCAGACCGCGGACGAACAGCTCCTCGACGACTTCCTTGAACGTCGGCAGCATGCCGGCGTGGTGCGCGGCGATGCCCCGCTCCAGGCCCTCCAGCCACTCGTAGTAACCGAGGACATGAAGATCATCGGTGGGGATGGAGCCGGTGCGCTCCTCGACGATCTCGCGGACCCTGAGCCGGGCACCGTCGCCGTTGAGCCGCAGGCCGGCGTGGAGACACTGCTGTACGGCGGCCTCGCATCCGGCGCGGCTGAAGATGAAGGTGATCGCCGGCAGCAGCCCTTCCGCGTCGAGCCGCTCGATGACCTCGGGCCGCCCCGGCGTCCAGATCCGGCTGCGCTGGCGCCGCTCCCGCTCCCGGTCGGCCTCGCGCACCATCTTGCCGCGCCGGCGGTCGCGGGGGTTGTACGTGCGCTGGTTCTCCATCCGCGCCAGCCGTACGAGATCGGGGTTGACCTCGCGTCTGGCGGTGCCGCGCCCGCCGTGGTCGCTCTCCTCCTCGAAGAGGTCGTACATCCGGCGGCCCGCCATCACGTGCTGCCACAGCGGCACCGGACGGTGCTCCGAGACGATCACCGCGGTGTCACCGCGGACCGTGTCCAGCCAGTCACCGAACTCCTCCGCGTTGGAGACGGTCGCGCTCAGTGACACCAGCGTCACGGACTCCGGGAGGTGAATGATCACTTCCTCCCAGACGGCGCCCCGGAAGCGGTCGGACAGGTAGTGGACCTCGTCCATGACGACATGGCCCAGGCCCAGCAGCGACTGCGAGCCCGCGTACAGCATGTTCCGCAGCACCTCGGTGGTCATCACGACCACCGGCGCCTCGGAGTTGACGCTGTTGTCACCGGTCAGCAGGCCGACCTTGTCCGCGCCGTACCGCTTGGCGAGATCGGTGTACTTCTGGTTGGACAGCGCCTTGATGGGCGTGGTGTAGAAGCACTTGCGGCCCTGCTGGAGCGCGAGGTGGACGGCGAACTCGCCGACGATGGTCTTTCCGGAGCCGGTGGGCGCGGCGACGAGCACCCCCCGGCCCGCTTCCAGGGCCTGACAAGCCTCGATCTGGAAGGGGTCAAGATCGAATTCGTACATCTCACGGAAGGGGGCCAGCGCGGTGGCCTCCTCGGTGGCGCGGATGCGGGCGGCGGCATAGCGCTCGGCGGGAGAGAGATCGTCGGTCATCTTGCTCACGAGCCTACCCGCCGGGTACGACAGTCAGTACGGAGTAACGGCCCGAGCACCCGTCCCGGGCCGCCCCGTCTCTCCGGGGTGCCCCGGCACGAGCACCCGCACCGCGCCCGGTACGCACTCCGCGGTGAGGGGCAGCGGCCCCAGCGGCTCCCCGTCCGCGTATCCGGTGATCCCATCGGCCGCCAGCGTGAGGGAGCGGGCCCGGTGGACGGTGACCTCGGGGCGGTCGGTATGGGTCCCCCGGTAGACGCGCGGGAACACCCGGAGCAGAGTGGTGCGGCTACAGGGCGCGACGACGGTCACATCGAAGAGACCGTCGTCCAGCTCGGCCCCCGGGCACATCCGCATACCGCCGCCGTACGAGGGCCCGTTGCCGACCGCGACGAGCGTCGCCTCGATGTCCCGGGGCGGCCCGCCGTCGAGGGTGATCCGGTACGGGATGGGCCGCAGCGCCGCCAGTTCCGCGACCATCGCCAGGTCGTAGGTGAGCCGTCCGCGCGGCCAGCGCATCCGGTTGCCCCGGTCGTTGACCCGGGAGTCGAAGCCGGAGGCCAGGATCGTCCCGAACCACTTCCGCCCGGCACGCCCCAGGTCCACCGGCCTCGCCGACTCCTGCGCCAGGGCCTCGGCGATCAGCGCTCCGGCACCCCTGGGGTCGCGTACGGGCAGTCCGAGCGCGCGGGCGAAGTCGTTGCCGGTGCCCACGGCGATCACCCCGAGCGGGGTCCCGGTCCCGGCGACGGCCTGGAGCGCGAGGGACACCATCCCGTCGCCGCCGACGGCTATGAGCGCGCCGGTACCGCCGCCGACGGCCTCCCGGGCCCGGCGCAGCGCGTCATCGGCGTCCAGCCCGATGACGGTGCGTACGGCGTGTCCGGCGTCCCGCAGCGTCCGTGCGGCGGGCTGCGCGGCGCCCGCGCCCCGGCCGCGGCCCGCGGTGGGGTTGACGAAGAGAGTGATCTCGCTGGTCATCCGCGCGACGTTACTGCACGCCCCGGCTACGGCAGCGGGGTCGGCACCGTCCCGGTCCAGCCGCCGCCGCTGCCGCTGGCGACAGGGAGACGCGGGTGATGCCGTGGCGGCTCAGGTGATGTCGTCGAAGCCGTTGACCCGGTGCGAGCGGGCGCCGTCGGATTCCCCGCCCGCCTGCTCCGGCAGGGTGCGGGAGGCGGTGACCGGCTCGACCGCGCCGATGTCGTCGCCGCCGAGGTCCAGCGGGGCCGCCTCGTCGTCGTCCAGCTCGGCGTCGGGGTCCTTGCGGGCGCGGCGCCGGTCGTTGAACATCGAGACGGCGACGGCCATGTAGTAGAGCAGGACGATCGGCCCGGACAGGGCGATCATGCCGATCGGGTCGGTGGTGGGCGTGGCGACCGCGCCGAAGACGAAGACGCCCATCACGACGCCTCGCCACCAGCCGAGCATGCGGCGTCCGGTGACCATGCCCACCAGATTGAGCATGATCAGGATCAGCGGCAGCTCGAAGGCCAGTCCGAAGATCAGCACCATCCGGACGGAGAAGTCGAGGACGTCGTCCAGTTCGAGGAGGTTGCCCGCGGCGTCGGGGGTGATCTTCAGCAGCATCTCGAAGCTGATGGGCATGACCTTATACGCGAGGTACGCGCCGGCCAGGAAGAGCGGGACGGCCGCGGCGACGAAGTAGTACGTGTACTTCTTCTCGCTCCTGTGCAGGCCGGGCGCGACGAACGCCCACAGCTGATAGAGCCAGACCGGGCAGGAGAGGACGACACCCGCCAGCAGGGTCACCTTCACGGTGGTGGTGAACGGCGACAACAGCTTGTTGAAGACGATCTCGGCGCACTGACCGCCGGTGTTGGACTCGCCCGCCTTGCACGCGGGGACGGGCGCCGCGAGGAAGTCCATCAGCTCCTTGTTGTAGAACGCCGCGGCGACGCTCATCACAATGATCGCCAGGAGCCCCTTGCTGAGCCGGTTGCGCAGCTCACGCAGATGCTCCCCGAGCGGCATCCGCCCCTCAGGGTCCTTCGCCGTGTTCTTCGCCGTGTTCTTCGAGCGGGCAGGCTTGAGCAACCCACGTCCTCATCTCGTGCGGCAGACCGCCCCGGCGGGAGGAGCGGCCCGGGTGGTCAGCGCTGGGCGGAGTCGGTGGGCTCGGCGACGGGACGGGCGCTCTGCACATCGCCGGGCGACGCCTGGATCGTACGGGGTGCGGGCTGGGCCGGGTCCTGCGCCTGCGCCTTCGGCTCCTCCGGCGTGGCGGCCGGCGGCCCCTCGGACTTCATCTGCCGGGCCTCGCTCTTCAGGATGCGCGCCGACTTCCCGAGGGAACGGGCCATGTCCGGAAGCTTCTTGGCGCCGAAGAGGAGGATGACGACGAGGAGGATGAGGACAATCTCCAACGGACCGAGGTTCGGCATAATTCTGGTCTACCTTCTCACCGAGGCGGCATGGGGCTGAGCTGCGGTCGCGGCCGGTCTGTCGCTGTCGCGACCAGCAGCGATCGTAACTCCGACGGGTGAACGCTCGGCAATCCCCTTGCGTACTCCCGTTTGCGGCGGGCACCACTTCGCCCGTGCCCGCCATCCTCAGCGTACCGTCCGGGACGGCCGCACATCAGGGTGCGGCCGACGCTGTCTGTAGGTCCCACCCATCCCGGGCGCCCCGAGCGGCACCCGCTGTGCTACGGGAGTGACCCGCCGGTACGGGCCAGCCCGGCCGCCGCCTTCTCCAGATCCTCCGCCGCCCGGTTGATGCGGTCGGTGGTGCGGGCGACCTCCCGGCCCAGCCGCTGGGCCTCGATGAACACCCGGATACCGAGGACGCCGAGCACCGCGATACCGAGGAATCCGAGGGCGATGGCGAGCATGGGCCAGAACATGCGGTGAGCCTAGACCGTGCCGGACGGCGGGGTGAGCCGGAGCGTACGCACGCCACCGCCGGTGAGGAGTTCGACGATCCGTTCCCCGGCCGGTTTGCGGACGGCCGAGCCGCACTCGGGGCAGGTGAAGGAGTAGAACGTCGTACGGTCGCTGGCGCCGATCACCAGCCGCAGCGAATCCGCGGACAGTTCGTAGCGGGCGCGGCAATCGGGGCAGGCCGCCCTGAAGACCACAGGGCCCCGTGCGTCCACGGCCGTGGCCGTCATCCCAGACATCAGAGACATATGGCGTCAATCTCCTTATTCCTGACTGTCACTTCCCGACCGCAGCCCATTCCCGGCCGTCCTTCCTGACCACTGCTCCCGGCCGTATCCGGCCGCCCCGGCGTCCGCCGTCCCGCCGTCCCGCCGTCCCGTTCCGTGATTCCGCTCCCGAACGGCGGGCCCGCGGGTCCGGCTCCCCGGTGCTCCCCCGGTGCTCCCCCTGTTACCCGCGCGGCGCCCGTTCCGGCGGGTCGTAGGCCGCCAGCGCCTCGCGTGCCGCCCGCCGGGCGCTGGCCGCCAGTTCCTCGGGCGCGACGATCCGGCCGTCCCGGCCCAGCCGCAGGGCGAGGCGCCGCAGCGACGAGGGAGACGGTGTCCGCAAGGTGATGCGCAGCCCCCCGTCGGGCAGATCCTCGGCGCTGTCGTGCGGGTAGTACTCCGCCACCCAGCGTCCGGCGGGCCCCACCTCGACAATCACCTCGGGATCGTCGGCCAGCGGCTGCACCAGCCCCTCCGACAGATCCCGCAGTTCCAGCTCGGGCGGCGCGGCCGGGGCGTCGAGCAGCTTGATCTCGGCGACCCGGTCCAACCGGAAGGTCCGGCGTGCCTCCGACAGTCGGCACCACGCCTCCATATAGGTGTGCCCCACCGCGAACAGCCGGATCGGATCGACCTCACGCTCGGTCAGCTCGTCCCGCGCGGGCGAGTAGTACCGCAGCCACAGCCGCCGCCGCTCCGAGATCGCCCGGTCCACCTCGGCGAAGACCCCGCCCTCGGACTCGAACGTCACCGACAGCCGCGAGGACGCCCCGGCCACCTCGCCCGCCGCGGCCTCCAGCTTGGCGGTGGCCCGCAGCAGCGCCTCCCGGTCACCCTCGCGCAACCCCGGCAGCGTCGCCACGGCCCGCGCGGCCACCAGCAGCGCCGTCGCCTCGTCGGCCGCCAGCCGCAGCGGCTCGGCGACATCGTCGGGGTTGTGCCACCAGATCCGGTCGCCGTCGGTGTCGATGTCCAGCAGATCGCCGCCCCGGAAACTGGTCCCGCACATGGGCAGCACATCGAGATCGGCGATCAGCTCGTCCTCGGTGATACCGAAGGCACGGGCGACGTCCCCGACGCGCGCGCCGGGCCGTTCCCGCAGATAGGTCACCAGCGACAGCATGCGCCGGGTCTGGTCGATGGCGTTGGCGGCCATACGCGTACGAGTCCCCCTCAGCCCTTGGCCACGGCACGCAGCCGGTCCACCACATCGGCCCGCAGATCCGCGGGCTCCACCACGACGACATCCGGGCCGAACTCCACCAGCCAGGCGTCCAGCCCGTGGCCGTACGGAATCTCCAACTCGTCCCAGCCCTCCCCCAGTTCCCGCACCGACCGGGCCCGCGCGCGCAGCGGATAGCCGCAGTCGGCCCGCAGCCGGATCAGCGCGGTGCGGGTCGCGCTCTCGCCCGCCCAGCTCTCCACCGTCTCCCGGACGGTGACGACATCGGGCACGGGCGCGGTGAACGCCCCGGTGCGCGAGCGGACCTTGCCGGTGATACGGGAGAGCCGGAACACCCGCTCGGCACCCCGGTCGCGGTCCCAGCCCGCCAGATACCAGTGGCCGCGCCAGCATTCGAGGGTCCAGGGCTCGACGGTGCGCTGCTCGGGCCGGGCGGCGGTGGCCTTGCGGTAGTCGAAGACGACGGGCCGGCGGTCGCGGCAGGCCAGCATCAGTGGCTCGAACGCCGCCTCGTGGACCGGGATACGCGGCTCCAGCGCACTGTGCTGCGCCTCGAAGGTGTCCTCCGCCTCGGGCATTCCGGCCGCGCGCAGCTTCTGGAGCGCGCCGCTGGCCGCTCCGGCGAGTCTCGCCTGCTGCCAGACCCTGGCGGCCAGGCCCAGCGCGGCCGCCTCCTCCGCGTCGAGGGTGATCGGGGGCAGCCGGTTGCTGTCCCGGCGGGCGAGATAGCCGATGTCGCCCTCGAAGTTCTCGACCGTCTCGATGACCAGGCCCAGTTCGCGCAGATCGTCCTTGTCGCGCTCGAACATCCGGTTGAAGGCGTCGTCGGATGCCGCTTCGAGATATGCCTCGATG
>NZ_JBSGUP010000344.1:0-8672 GCF_053607985.1 Streptomyces sp. NPDC055078 | reverse complement strand
ATGGCGATGGCTACGGCGATCCCGATGGAGGCGGCGACGGTACGGGCGATACGGGCGGGTACGGGGCGGCCCTTAAGGCTCAGGAGAACGCGCCCGTGAGGCTCAGGAGGACGAGCCTGTGAGGCTCAGGAGGACGAGCCTGTGAGGCTCAGGAGGACGCGCCCGTACCGGGGCTGGCGGAGGCCGCCGGCTTGCAGCCCGGCTGTTTCGCCATGGCGTTGCCGGTCTCCCCCGTGCGCAGCTTGTTCCGCGCGCTCTGGTTCTGCTCGATCTTCGCCAGCCCGTCCGCCACCGGCTGGAGGCCGTCCGCGAACTTCTGCTGGTTCTGGGCGTCGAGCGCGTCGACCTGCTTCTTGAGGTCGATGTACGACGTGGAGTTGACGTCCAGTTCGACGGCCGCGTCCTTGACCAGCTGCTCGCCGTTGTCGACGGGCGGCGTCCCGGCGGCCCTGAAGGCGGCGGCGAGCGACTTGTTCACATCCGAGAGGTCCTGGAACGCCTTGGAGTCCGCGGCCTGGATGTCGGCCGGCTTGCCGTCGGACGCGGTCGAGCGGATGAGCTGCTCGGCGCCGGCCTGCTTCTTGATCTGCGGCTGCGCTTGGTCGCAGTACTTCTTGGCCCAGTCGTCGACCGTGAATTTGTCCTCGTCGCTGCTGCAACCGGACAGCGCCAGCACCAGTACCGCACCACCGGACAGCGCGACCGCAAGCTTCTTGTTCACCGAATGGGTCCCTTCCAAGGCTCCTCGGCCCCGGAACATACACGCCATGCGACCGGCACCCGGGAGCCGGGCACCCGATTACTGGCCTTTTAGAGGCATTCGCACCAAGAGAGACAAGGCTCACGGCGACAGCGAAGCGGGCGGCCGACGCGGCAAAACGCGTCGTCCGCCCGCTTTTCAGGCAGATGTGATGGATGAGCGGATGCTACGAGACCACCGCGGGATCGGGTGACTTCGCGCCCCGCCCGGCGGCGTTGGGTTCGTCGTCGCCCACGGCGATGCCCCGCCGTTTGGAGACATAGACGGCCCCGACGATGACGGCGATGGCGAGGACCGCCACCACCGCCCTGACTCCGGCGCTGGCGTCGTCGCCGTAGCTGAACTGGACCACCGCCGGTGCGATGAGCAGCGCCACCAGGTTCATCACCTTCAGCAGCGGGTTGATGGCCGGGCCCGCGGTGTCCTTGAACGGGTCGCCCACGGTGTCGCCGATGACGGTCGCGGCATGGGCCTCGCTGCCCTTGCCGCCGTGATGGCCGTCCTCGACGAGTTTCTTGGCGTTGTCCCACGCGCCACCGGAGTTGGCGAGGAAGACGGCCATGAGGGTGCCGGTGCCGATCGCGCCCGCGAGGAAGGAGCCGAGTGCCCCGACCCCGAGGGAGAAGCCGACCGCGATCGGGGTCAGTACGGCGAGCAGACCTGGCGTGGCCAGCTCCCGCAGCGCGTCCTTGGTACAGATGTCGACGACGCGCCCGTACTCCGGCTTCTCGGTGTAGTCCATGATCCCGGGGTGCTCGCGGAACTGCCGCCGCACCTCGTAGACCACCGCGCCCGCCGACCGGGAGACGGCGTTGATCGCCAGCCCTGAGAACAGGAAGACGACCGCCGCGCCGAGGATCAGTCCGACGAGATTGTTGGGCTGGGAGATGTCCATGACGAGATTCATGGGCGCGCCGTCGCCGACCTTCTCACCGACTTCTCTGGCCGCGGTCGCGATGGCGTCGCGATACGAGCCGAAGAGCGCGGCAGCCGCCAGTACGGCGGTGGCGATGGCGATGCCCTTGGTGATGGCCTTGGTGGTGTTGCCGACGGCGTCGAGGTCGGTGAGCACCTGGGCGCCGGCGCCCTGGACGTCGCCGGACATCTCGGCGATGCCCTGGGCGTTGTCGGAGACGGGCCCGAAGGTGTCCATGGCGACGATGACCCCGACGGTGGTGAGCAGACCGGTACCGGCCAGCGCCACCGCGAAGAGCGCCAGCATGATCGACGTACCGCCGAGGAGGAACGCCCCGTACACACTCAGGCCGATCAGCAGCGCGGTGTAGACGGCGGATTCCAGCCCGATGGAGATTCCGGCCAGGATGACGGTGGCGGGGCCGGTCAGCGAGGACTTGCCGATGTCCCGTACGGGACGCCGGCTGGTCTCGGTGAAGTACCCGGTCAGCTGTTGGATCAGGGCCGCCAGCACGATGCCGATGGCGACGGCGACAAGCGCGAGGACCCTCGGGTCTCCGGCGTGCGCGGAGATGGCGGCCTCGGTGACTCCTTCCAGTTCGGCGTACGACGACGGGAGGTAGACCCAGACCGCCGCGGCGACCAGGACGAGCGAGATCACCGCCGAGATGAAGAATCCGCGGTTGATGGCGGTCATCCCGCTGCGATCGGCGCGCCGCGGGGCGACCGCGAAGATGCCGATCATCGCGGTGACCACGCCGATCGCCGGAACGATCAGGGGGAAGGCGAGTCCGGCATCGCCGAACGCCGCCTTCCCGAGGATGAGCGCCGCGACGAGGGTGACGGCGTACGACTCGAAGAGGTCGGCGGCCATGCCCGCGCAGTCGCCGACGTTGTCGCCCACGTTGTCGGCGATGGTCGCGGCGTTGCGCGGGTCGTCCTCGGGGATGCCCTGTTCGACCTTGCCGACGAGGTCGGCGCCGACGTCGGCCGCCTTGGTGAAGATGCCGCCGCCGACACGCATGAACATGGCGATCAGCGCGGCACCGAGACCGAAGCCCTCCAGAACCTTGGGGGCGTCGGCGGCGTAGACCAGGACGACACAGGAGGCACCCAGCAGGCCGAGGCCCACCGTGAACATGCCGACCACGCCTCCCGTCCGGAAAGCGATCTTCATGGCCTTGTGCGCGACGGCCGTCAGATCCTTTTCCGGCTCGCCTTCCGCCGGTGTCGCTTCACGCGCCGCCGCGGCCACACGCACATTGGCCCGTACGGCAAGCCGCATCCCGATGTATCCGGTGGCCGCCGAGAAAAGCGCACCCACCAGGAAGAACACCGAACGTCCGGCGCGCTGTGACCAGTCGTCGGCGGGCAGAAGCAGAAGCAGGAAGAAGACCACGACGGCGAAGATGCCGAGAGTGCGCAACTGCCGTGCCAGATAGGCATTCGCGCCTTCCTGCACCGCCGCCGCGATCTTCTTCATGGAATCGGTGCCCTCGCCGGCGGCCAGCACCTGGCGCACCAGCAGCTGGGCCACGACGAGCGCCGCCAGCGCCACCACGGCAATGACAATCACGATCAGCCGATTGTCATCCGTCAGTACCGCTGCGGCGAGAGAAGTGGGGTGATCGGTCAGTTCTGAGGTGAAGAGCCCCGCCATTCGTCCTCCTTGACGTCGTCCAGAGCTCAAGATGTGGACGGATTGTAGGGAGCGGAACCTGATCAAAACAGAGCGCGACAAATAGAATTGACCTTCAGTCGCTACTCAGCAAATGATCGACTCCAGAAAGGCCCCCCGAAGGAAGTAATGGGGCGAAGGCATTGACGCCTGATCGATGATCTACAGAAATGTAAAAAGGCCCTGCTCAGCAGGGTCGCATTTACCGTAATGGTCCAGGGGCGGAGTCCACCGGACGATCACCCGCCGCCGCACCGCACGATCACCCGGAGTCGGCCGGCGATCCGTCGCAGTCGGGTAAACACATGATGCGCAGGGGAAACGCGGGCGGTACGGGACGGTGCCGGCCCATCGCGGGCGAGGGGTGCCCGCCGACGCGGGCGACGTGGCGAGGAGGCGATGAGGCGATGAGGCGACGGGCAGGAGCCGAGCATGCCGGGGGCGCCGCGGTGCGCGCCAGGGCGCGAACGAGCCGCGCGAGGCGTGCCGCGAGGGCCACAGCGGGCACGGCGGGCACGGCGGACGTGGGCAGGGAAGCGGTCACGGTCGCGGGGGCGCAGGACCAGCGGGGCCACGGACCGGCGAGGCGCGGGGGCGCCCGGCGGACGGGCGGGAACCAGCGAAAAACGGGTGAGGGCGGTACGAACCGGCGGAATCGCTCCGTATCGGCCCATCGATCTACCGCCCAGATCGCCCCATCGACCCGAACGAGCGCGAACGTCATCGCGGCTCTGGATCGGACGGGTCAGGGCTGGGCGGGGCCTGACAGGGGCGGACCGCGAAGGGTCAGGGGAGATCGGCGCCAGGGCTCGTCGGCCAGCTCATCCGGATCACACCACCCTCGTCAGTGGAACTGACCTCCATGTCATCGACGAGTCCGCTGATGACGGCGAGGCCCATCTCGTCCTCCTCTTCGGCTTCCTCCTCAGCGCTGCTGCGCGCGCCGGGGGCGGCCTTCGCCCCATCGGCGCCGGGTCCGGTGACCTCGTCCCCGACCTCGATGGAGAACGTCTTGTCCTCATCGGTCAGCACGACCCGGACCGGAGCGGTGATCCCATGGCCGCGGTGCAGCCCGACAGCGCGGCTGCATGCCTCCCCGACCGCGAGCCGGACCTCGTCCAGCACGGCCTCGTCGACCCCTGCCCGCCGCGCCACGGCAGCGGCCACCAAACGGGCGGTCCTGACGTGCTCGGGCTGGGCGCTGAAGCGAAGTTCGACGGTGGCCATGCGATCCCCCTCGGACGTACGGGCGTGCATCTCAGGGGCGCCCGGGCTGGATGCCCGGTGCCCCTCCCTTCTTCCGGCAGTCTTCGAAAGTCCCCGGGCCCCCTCAGTCGGTGGCCGCGACGGCTTCCTCGACCGTGGTGTGGATCGGGAAGACCTTGGTCAGCCCCGTGATCCGGAAGATCTTGAGAATGCGCTCCTGGTTGCACACCAGGCGCAGCGACCCCTCATGCGCGCGAACACGCTTCAGGCCGCCCACCAGCACACCGAGCCCGGTCGAGTCCAGGAAGTCCACACCCTCCATGTCGACAACCAGGTGGTAGCTGCCGTCGTTCACCAACTCGACCAACTGCTCGCGCAGCTTGGGCGCGGTATACACATCAATCTCGCCACCGACCTCGACGACCGTACGGTCGCCACCAGGGCCGGACACATTGCGAGTCGACAGGGACAGGTCCACGGATCCTCCAGCACCTTGCTATCGAGCGGCCGCCCCCTGAGGTCTCCCCGGCGGAGCCGGAGGACGGTCGCCAGCCGCGATGGCATTCAATCACTTACCAGCAGCCATGCACGACGCCTTGGGACCATTGTCCGTCACGCCAGTGACACACTCGGTGCCGATGGCCAAGAAACTCCGTCCCAAACGACGTCCCGAGAGCGGGGAAACCCGCCCCTCCCCCGGTACGGTCCTCGACCGGCTCGCCGCGGGGGCGGGCCGGGCCGCGCGCATCACTCATACGGAGCACTTGCCCCCGAGGCCGGGCCGCCATGCCGTCTGGCCCGACCGCATCCGCCCGGAAGTGATCAACGCCATTGAGCGGGCCGGCGTCGAGCACCCCTGGGCCCACCAGGCCGCCGCCGCCGAGCACGCGCTCGACGGCGAGTCGGTGGTCATCGCCACCGGCACCGCCTCGGGCAAGTCCCTGGCCTATCTGGCCCCGGTGCTCACCGCGCTCCTCGACGGCTCCGAGGCCCCGAACGGCCGCGGCGCCACCGCCCTCTACCTCGCGCCGACCAAGGCGCTGGCCGCCGACCAGTGCCGCGCGGTGAAGGATCTCGCCGCGCCGCTGGGCAATCGGGTCCGCCCGGCGGTCTACGACGGCGACACCCCCGTCGAGGAACGCGAGTGGGTCCGGCAGTACGCCACCTACGTCCTCACCAACCCGGACATGCTCCACCGGGGCATCCTGCCGTCCCACCCCCGCTGGTCCTCCTTTCTGCGCGCCCTGCGCTACGTCATCATCGACGAGTGCCACACCTACCGGGGTGTCTTCGGCTCGCATGTCGCCCAGGTGCTGCGCCGCCTTCGCCGGATATGCGCCCGCTACGGCGCGCACCCCGTGTTCCTGCTCGCGTCCGCCACCGCGGCGGAACCGTCCGTGGCCGCCGGGCGGCTCACCGGCCTGCCGGTCCACGAGGTGGCCGACGACGCCTCCCCGCGCGGCGAACTCGTGTTCGCTCTCTGGGAGCCCCCGCTCACCGAGCTCCACGGCGAGAAGGGCGCCCCGGTCCGCCGCACCGCCACCGCCGAAACCGCCGACCTCCTCACGGATCTGACCGTGCAGGGCGTCCGCACGGTCGCCTTCGTACGCTCCCGGCGCGGCGCCGAACTGGTCTCGGTGATCGCCAAGGAGCGACTGGCGGAGGTGGACGGCTCCCTGCCCCAGCGGGTCGCCGCCTACCGGGGCGGCTATCTCCCCGAGGAACGCCGCGCTCTGGAGCAGGCCCTGCACTCCGGGGAACTCCTGGGGCTCGCCGCCACCACCGCGCTGGAACTCGGCATCGACGTCTCCGGGCTCGACGCCGTCGTCATCGCCGGCTACCCCGGGACCCGGGCCTCCCTGTGGCAGCAGGCCGGGCGCGCGGGACGCTCGGGCCAGGGCGCCCTGGCCGTGCTCGTCGCCCGTGACGACCCGCTGGACACCTTCCTGGTCCACCACCCCGAGGCGCTGTTCCAGCGGCCGGTGGAATCCACGGTCCTCGACCCGGACAATCCCTACGTCCTCGCCCCCCATCTCTGCGCCGCCGCCGCCGAGCTGCCGCTCACCGAGGACGACCTGGCACTGTTCGGCCCGGCGACCGGCGACCTCATGCCCCAGCTGGAGTCCGCCAAGCTGCTCCGCCGCCGCGCCTCGGGCTGGCACTGGACCCGCCGCGAGCGGGCCGCCGACCTCACCGACATCCGGGGCGGAGGCGGCCGTCCCGTACAGGTCGTCGAGGAGGCCACCGGCCGGCTGCTGGGTACGGTCGAGGAGTCCGCCGCCCATACCGCGGTCCACGAGGGGGCCGTCCACCTCCACCAGGGCCGTACCTATCTGGTGCGGCGGCTCGACCTGGAGGACTCGGCGGCGCTCGTGGAAGAGGCAGTCCCGCCGTACTCCACCACCGCTCGCGACACGACCTCCGTCTCCGTGCTCGAAACCGACACCGAGATCCCCTGGGGCGACGGGCGCCTGTGCTTCGGCTCCGTCGAGGTCACCAACCAGGTCGTCTCCTTCCTGCGCCGCAAGCTGATCACCGGTGAGGTGCTCGGCGAGACCAAGCTCGACCTCCCGCCGCGCACCCTGCGCACCCGGGCCGTGTGGTGGACGGTCACCGAGGGCCAACTGGACGCCGCCCGGGTGAACCCCGAACAGCTGGGCGGCGCCCTGCACGCCGCCGAGCACGCGTCCATCGGGATGCTGCCACTCTTCGCCACCTGCGACCGCTGGGACATCGGCGGGGTCTCCGTACCGCTGCACCCGGACACCCTGCTGCCCACGGTCTTCGTCTACGACGGCCACCCGGGCGGCGCGGGCTTCGCCGAACGCGCCTTCCACACGGCCCATGAGTGGCTCACGGCGACCCGTGAGGCGATCGCCGTCTGCGAGTGCGACGCCGGCTGCCCGTCCTGCATCCAGTCCCCCAAGTGCGGCAACGGCAATGAACCCCTGCA
Source organism: Streptomyces sp. NPDC055078 (assembly GCF_053607985.1). Classification (NCBI taxonomy): domain Bacteria; kingdom Bacillati; phylum Actinomycetota; class Actinomycetes; order Kitasatosporales; family Streptomycetaceae; genus Streptomyces; species Streptomyces sp. NPDC055078. The sequence goes on along the minus strand of NZ_JBSGUP010000344.1, from coordinate 1,160 downwards.
CAAACGCGGCGCGGTCAGACTGCTGACTGAACTGCTCAAGGGGGCTCCGCAGGAGCCGGGACCTCCTCAGGCAGGGGTGCCGGAGGTGCCGGGGGTTCTGCCGGGCCCAGGGTTTCCGGAGGACCCGCCCGCGACCTGACCTTCGGGCCGTACGGACCGACGCGGGCCCGGACCGTCACCTCGGCCAACGCGCCCACCACGGCGCACCGGACCATCTCCGCACCCTGCTCCCTCGCCACGCCGGCCGCCTCCGCGCAGGCAGGCACCGGGCCCCGCGGAGCGTTGTCGGCGGCGGCCAGCGCGGCCAAGTCCGCCGCCGCACCGGCCCGGTGACGGGCCACCACCACCTGCCCCAGAGCCAGCACCGCCGCGAACACCACACAGAGCACGGTCACCGACACGGCCACCCACACGGTCGCCGAACCGCGCTCCGGGCTCCGGGCCCTGCTCCCTGCCCTGGCCCCGGCCGCGACCCGGCCACCGGACCGGGAGACATTCCCGTCCCCGGTCCCGCCGGCCCCGCTTCCGGCCCGCAGGCGATCTCGTCCCGGCTTCATGGCAACCTCCTGTCCCGATCCGTCCTGCTCCCGCCCCGGCCTTCCCTGGCCGGACACCGGCTTCACGGCAACCTCCCGTCCTGACCGGTCCCCCCGCCCGCCCCGGCAAGGTCCCTCCCGGGCCGCCCACAGGGGGTCATCACCGCGGCCACGGCTGGTGACCGCCCACTGCCCCGGCCCACCCACGGGGCCGACGCCGTCCCGCGCCCGGATCCGGGCACCGTCCCCGGACCATGGGCCGTGATCACCCCGGCTCCGGCTCATGGCCCCTTCCCCTCCGGACCGGGCCGGCCGACTCCCCCTGCTCCCCCAGCCCCGCCACGGCCTCGGCACCGTCGGCGCCGTCGGCACCGTCGGCCACGGGGTCCTCGACCTCGGCGTCGGCACCGTCCGCCGTGTCCTGGGCTCCCTCGACCTCGTCCTCGGCGAAGGCCACTGCTTCCGCGCTCAGCCGCAGTGACAGGGCGCCCGGTCCAGGAGCCGCCGCCTGGACCCGCACCCGCCACAGGGCCCCATGACGGTCCAGCGTGACCCGTGCACCGCCCGGGGCGGCCGAGCGGGCGGCGGCCATAACGGCGCTTGGCGGCTCGGACCGCGCTGCTG
>NZ_JBSGUP010000343.1:0-8687 GCF_053607985.1 Streptomyces sp. NPDC055078 | reverse complement strand
ACCTGCGGCAGCGCCCGCGGCACCGCCGGATGCCGCCGCGCCTCCGCCCGTGGCAGCGGCGGCGGCACCCGCCCCCGCCGCACCCACGGCGCCCCCGGCGACGATCCCGGCGGCCTTGAGCGAATAGCCCGCGGCGAACCAGCCGATGACCGCGACCGGCAGCAGCGCCGGAATCCCCGCGTTGACATGCGCCAGCTCCCCGGCGGCCAGCCGGCACTTGGCGCACTCCTCCAGATGCTTGCGCAGCCCGCGCTCCGCCCGCATCCGCAGCCCGCCACGGGCATACGCGCCCAGCCGGTCCGCGTACCGGGCGCAGTCGCCCCCGGCGGTGAGCGATGAGTTCACATGCGCCTGGAGATACGCCTGCTTGAGCCCCTCCCTGGCCCGGCTGGCCAGTACCGCCGTCGCATTGGCGGTCAGCCCGAAGAGCGGCGCGATCTCGCTCGGCGACTCCTCCTCGACGGTGGTGTGCCAGAGCACCGCCTGCCAGCGCTCCGGCAGCGACCGGAACGCCTGCATGGCGAGCGACTGCTCCGCCTCGTGCATCGCGCGGACATCGGCCCCCAGATCGAGGGTGTCGTCGGTCGCCGCGTCCGAACTACGGGCGGCCTCCGCGGCGAACACCGCGAAGTCGTCGATCAACTGCTCCCGCTTGGCCGACTTCGTCCAGGTCGCGGCGACCCGGCGCACCGTCGTCAGCAGATACGCCCGTACGGCGTGCTCGGGCCCCGCGCCCCCGCGTACGGCACCCAGGGTGCGGGCGAAGACCTCGGCCGTCAGATCGTCGGCCGTGTGCGCGTCCCGGCAACAGGAGCGCGCATACCGCCGTACGGCATCGGAGTGGCGGCGGAACAGCTCCGCGTAGGCGCTGTCGTCACCGTCCCGCATCCGCTGGATCAACTCGGCGTCGGACAGGGGCAGTTCGCGCGGCGGCGGCAGTACGGATCCGGTCGCGATCCCCCCGCCCTCCCGCTGCGGCGGCACGGCATGGCTCTCCGCGCCGGAGCCGCCCTCCGGCCGGGTGCCGCCGGTCCCCTGGCTGGGAACCGTATGACCGGCCGTATCCGCGGCGGCTGCTACGGGGCCGGACGCGCCTGAGCCCGGTCCCGCGCCCGGGGCGTCTTCCGTGCCCGGGGTGCTGCCCCCTGTGCCCGGGGCGCCGGCACCCGTGCCGGCGGAGGCGCCGGGCGACGTCCCGGGGGAGGCGCCGGGCGACGTCCCGGGGGAGGTCCCGAGGGAGTCCCCACCGGGCACTCCGGGCACTCCGGGCACTCCGGGCGCCCGGGTGCCGCCGCGTCCGCCCTGGCCCGGTACCTGCTGGGAGGGCGGCTCACCGGACTCGGCACCACCACTGCGACCGGCGGGTTCGTCCCGAGCGTCCCGTGCGTCACCACTCATCGCGGAAGCCATCGTTCATCGCGGAAGCTCCCGTCAGCACCATCAGACCCGAACACCGGGCAAGCGTGCCATACGGCAACTGCGCGCCGAACCCCCAGCTGGGTCAACCACTCATCCGGGGTGACTTGACCGAATCGGCGACCGACCCGTCATCAATTCATGTAATACTCACCGAGTGCTGATGACGGTGCTCAACCAGCCTTTCGCAGCGGTCTGTTCGCCTGCCCGCGTTCGTCTCTCCGGCCATGTCCGCGTCCGCTCGGGCACCCAAAGGCGCGGTCTCCGTCAGGCCGACCTGGGGCGCAGCCCCTCCAGCAGGATGTCCAGCAGCCGCGCCGACGCCGCCGCCTGGTGTGCCGCGTCCGGCAGCGCGGGCGCCGCCGTCGCTATCACCAACAGCACATCCGCCACGGTCACATCGCCGCGCAGCTCACCCGCGGCCCGCGCCCGGTCGACCAACTGCCCCACGACCTCCAGCAGCTCACCCGCGCCGATGCCGTCCTGCTCATCGGCAGGGGCCGGACGCGGGCCGACCACCCGCGGCTCGGACGGCCCACCGGAGGGATCCGGCGCACCGGCACCAGCCGGGTCGGACGATGCCCGCTCGGACTGAACCCCGGTCAACGACCGCTCGGGCTGAACCCCGGTCCGCTGCTGCGGCACCCGCGCTTCGTCCGCCGCGCCAGACGAGGCGGACGCAACAGACGAGGCGGTCGCCGCGGTCGCCACGGCCTCAGCGGGGTCGACGCCCACCCGCAGCACCTGCGGCGGCAGCAGCCGTCCCGCGCCCGAGGCCACCGACGTACGGAGAAAGCGGGCCAGTGCCGACCACGGCTCCTCCTCCTGTCCCAGAGCCGTACGCGCCTGCGCCGTCAGCCGGGCGGTCTCTTCCTCGGCTATTCGGCGTACCAGCACGTCCTTGCTCGGGAAGCGGCGGTACACCGTCCCGACGCCGACCCTCGCCCTGCGCGCCACATCCTCCATCGGCGCTCCGTACCCCAGCTCGCCGAACACCTCGCGAGCCGCCCGCAGCACATGTTCGAGGTTGCGCTGGGCGTCCACCCGGAGCGGAGCCGACCGGCTCGTCCCGACCGCTCCCGTCCGTCCGTTCCCGCTGTTGCCGTCACCAGCCGTACGGCCACCGTGCCCGTGAGTGTCCACGGCCGGCGGTACAGCAGCCTGCCAATGCGAATCCTGAATGGTCATACGCGTTCCCCCGGTCAGTGTGTCTCCCCCCGGAGACCTCCCCACTCGGTCTGCCGGGCGCGCCTTGACCAAGCACCCCGACGAGGTACGAACATAGTTGAGCCGGGGTCAATTCAGAAGGGGGTAGTTCCGCACGGAGCGCCCCCCGATCGGAGCAAGGACCGGAAGGCTCCCGTTTACGCCCCCTGGCCCCACCCCATTTGCCGCCCCTGACCTGCGCACCTTCCCGCTTTTCCGGCGGCTGCCCGGCGCGCGGTGGCACAAAGCCTCCGGTCACACAATTTGCCGGGGCTGTGGACAAACGCAGGGACCCGTTGCCTCATGGGATGGTGAAGGCTGCTAACTCCCGGGGCTCGACCCCCGGCCCTCCGCCCACCGCGCGCACTTCCGGCACGCGCATCCTCGTGGTCGGCGGTGGCTATGTCGGGATGTATACGGCACTGCATCTCCAGCGGAAGCTGAAAAAGGAGCTGTCCGGCGGCGAGGCGGAGATCCTGGTGATCACGCCCGATCCTTATATGACGTATCAGCCCTTCCTTCCCGAGGCCGCCGCCGGATCGATTTCCCCACGCCATGTGGTGGTCCCGCTGCGGCGAGTTCTGGACAATTGCAAGATCCTCATCGGTGAGGTCACCTCCATCGATCACGCCAAGCGCACCGCGATCGTCAACACCCTCGCCACCGAGGAAGAGGGCACGGGCGCGATCGAAGTGGCCTACGAGGAACTCGTCATCGCGCCGGGGTCGATCTCCCGCACCCTTCCGGTCCCCGGTCTCGCCGACTACGCCATCGGTTTCAAGACAGTCGAAGAGGCCATCGGTCTGCGGAACCATGTCATCGAGCAGATGGACATCGCCTCCTCCACCCGCGACCCCGCGATCCGCGACGCGGCCCTCACCTTCGTCTTCGTCGGCGGCGGCTACGCGGGCGTCGAGGCACTCGGCGAACTGGAGGACATGGCCCGCTACACCTCGCGGTACTACCACAACATCAAACCCGAGGACCTGAAGTGGATTCTCGTCGAGGCCAGCGACCGCATCCTTCCGGAGGTCGGTGAGGAGATGGGCACGTACGCCGTACGTGAGCTGCGCTCCCGCAACATCGACGTACGTCTGAACACCCGGCTCGACTCCTGCGAGTCCCGGGTCGCCGTCCTCGACGACGGCAGCCGCTTTCCCACCCGCACCGTCGTATGGACCGCGGGGGTCAAGCCGGCACCCCTGCTCGCGGCCACGGATCTGCCGCTCAACGGGCGCGGCAGACTGCGCTGCACCGCCCGGCTCACCGTCGACGGAGTCGAACACGCCTGGGCGGCGGGCGACGCCGCCGCCGTACCGGACATCACCTCCGACACGCCGGGCGCGGAGACCGCGCCGAACGCCCAGCACGCGGTGCGCCAGACGAAGGTCCTCGCCGAGAACCTGGTGGCGTCGCTGCACGGCGAGCCCCTCAGGGAGTACGCCCACAAACACGCGGGCTCCGTCGCCTCCCTCGGCCTCCACAAGGGCGTCGCCCATGTCTACGGCCGCAAGCTCAAGGGCTATCCGGCCTGGCTGATGCACCGCGTGTACCACCTCAGCCGCGTCCCGACCTTCAACCGCAAGGCGCGCGTACTGGCCGAGTGGACCCTCGCCGGACTGTTCAAACGGGAGATCGTCTCCCTCGGCTCGCTGGAGCACCCGCGCGCCGAGTTCGAGACGGCCGCGGGCGCCGGGCCCGAGCGGAACGGCCGGCCGGGAGGCCCGGCGGAAGCCCCCGGGCGCGGCCCCGGGCCGGCATCGCGCGACCGTCCGCCGGACGGATCGCCGGACGGACCGCCGGAAGGCGACCCCAGAGGGACCTCGTAGGGACCTCGAAGGGCCTAGTAGACGCCCAGTCGACACCGACTGTCAGTCCGTTCGGTCACACTGGGCGTGTGACCATAGGTGGGCTCACATGTGCACAGAGTGACCCTTGTGACCCTTGGCGACAACCATTGAGGCTAGAAAGTCAGTGAACTTCACGCGTTGGAGCGCAAGGCTCCCCGGTACGCAGCGCCGCGCCGCAGCGCGGCGGACCGACCGTGGGACTTCCCCGGCACCGCGACCGCCCCAGCGAGCAGAGGGCAAGGCCAGAGGGGAGAGCCGGGGAGAGGCCAGGGCGGAGGGCTCGGTCCCGGCGGCGCGCGGCGAGTCGGCGCGCGCCGGGACCGGCCACCGGCCCGACCCGCTCCCCGGCGTGCCCGCCCTCGAAGAGTTCCCCGTCGGCCAGCTCCTGGGCAGCCTTCCCGCCCTGGTCGCCCTGATGTACGGGCCGGAGCACCGCATCGCGTATGTCAATGACGCGTACACCACCGCCTTCGGCCCCCGCCCGGTCGGCAGCCCCGCCGCCGACGCCTGCCCCGAGCTGGCCGAGCTGGGCCTGCCCCCGCTCATGGACCAGGTCCTGCGCAGCGGCACCCAGCGCACCGTCAAGTCCCGCAAGGTCTCCGGCCAGGGCGGCTCGTACACCGTCACCTGTCTGCCCGTCGACAGCCCTGAGGAAGGCGGCGGCGTCCTCGTCTTCGCCGCCGATGTCACCGACCACGCCGAGGCCGCCGAGCGGCTGCGCGCCAGCGAGCGCCGCCAGCGCGACACCGCCGTCACGCTCCAGCGATCCCTGCTCCCCCAGGAGCTGGAGCAGCCGGACGATCTCCGGGTCGCGGCCACCTATCAGCCGGGCGGCACCGACGCGGCCGTCGGCGGCGACTGGTACGACGTGATCACGCTCGGCGCGGGCCGCACCGCCCTCGTCATCGGCGACGTCATGGGCCGCGGTGTGCGCGCGGCGGCCGTCATGGGCCAGCTCCGCACCGCCGTCCGGGCGTACGCCCGGCTCGACATGCCGCCGCACGAAGTGCTCCAGCTCCTCGACGGCCTCGCCGCCGAGATCGACCCCAGCCAGATCGCCACCTGCGCCTATGCCGTCCACGACCCGAACGAAGCCAAGCTCGTCTACGCCTCCGCCGGCCATCTCCCCATCCTGGTGCGCGACGAGGACGGTACGGTCCGCCGCGCCGCGGACCCGACCGGCCCGCCGCTCGGCACCGGCGGCTGGCTCCACACCTCGGGCACCATCGCGCTGCCGCCCGGCTCCAGCGCCGTCCTCTATACGGACGGTCTGGTCGAGCGCCGGGGCGAGGACATCGACGACGGCGTGGCCGCGCTGGAGCGTGCGCTGTCCGGGGCGACGGGCAGCCCCCAGGTCGTCTGCGACCGGCTCCTCCGCTCGCTCGGCGTGACGGCGGAACACGACGACGACGTCGCGGTCCTCGTCGTCCAGCACCCCACCCGCACCAGCGGCTCCGCCGAGCTGTTCCACAACGCGGCGCTCGACCTGCTCGGCGGTATCGAGGCCGCCCCGCGCGCCCGCGCGTTCGCCTCCGGGGTCCTGGCCTCCTGGCGCTTCTCCCCGGAGCTGCACGACCTGGGCGTCCTGGCCACCAGCGAGCTGGTCGCCAACTCCCTCCAGCACGGGACCCCGCCCATGCGCCTGCGGCTGCGCCGCACCGACCGCCGGCTGATCATCGAGGTGACCGACGGGGACGAGCACCTGCCGCGCCGCCGCCGCGCGGAAACGGAGGACGAGGCGGGTCGCGGTATCTCCATCATCGCGACGATCGCCTCGTCCTGGGGGTCCCGCCGCACCCCGGGCGGCGGCAAGGCGGTCTGGTGCGAGTTCGCGCTGCCCGTCTAGAACCGCTCTCGGCCGGGAGCGGTTCTGCTCAGGCGGCGGTCTCCACCTGCCCGGCGGGCGTGTGCTGGGCCACCACCCGCGACTTCGCCGCGAGGAACGGCTGATTCTGTACGGGTGTCAGCTCCCGGCCCATCTTGACCGCCAGCACCGTGATGCCGAGCGAGAACAGCACGAACGTCACGATGTACGGGCCGTGCAGCGCCGCCCCCATCGGCCCGCCCACAGCCGGACCGAGCGCCAGCGCGAGCTGCTTGACCAGTGCGAAGACGGAGTTGTACTGCCCCACCATCGACTCCGGCGCCAGATCGGCCACCAGCGGTGCCACGGTCGGCGCGAGCATCGCCTCGCCGAGCCCGAAGAGCGCGTACGTGGAGATGAACGCGGCCGTCGCCATGGCCTGGCTGTTCGTGCCCAGGCCCGCGTACCCCGCGAAGAGCCACGCGACGGCCCAGATCAGCCCGACCGCGGCGATCACCCGGGTGCGTTTGCGGCGCTCCACGAACTTCAGCACCACGAACTGCGCGATCACGATCACCGCGGTGTTCGCGGCCAGCGCGGTACCGAGCGTCGACGGCTCGATCCCGGCGGCCTCGGTGCCGTATGCCGCGAGCCCCGACTCGAACTGTCCGTAGCACGCGAAGAACAGCACAAAACCGAGCACGCTCAGCTGCACCATGGCCCGGTGCCCGAGGATGGCCCGCATCCCGCTCTTGGCACCCGGCCGCGCCGCCGGTTTCTGCCCGAAGGACACCGGCCGCGGCATCCGCACGGTGAGCGCGATCCCGGCGAGCACCAGGAACATCACGGCCTCGATGCCGAACAGCAGGGTGAAGCTCTCCGGCCTGCTCTTGTCGACGATCTGCCCGCCGATCAGCCCGCCGAGGCCGAGCCCCAGGTTCTGCAGGAAGAACTGCATCGCGAAGGCGCGCGTACGTGTCGAAGCGTCCGTGCACCACACGAGCATCGTGGCGAGCGCGGGCTGCATCACCGCCGTACCGGCGCCCAGCACCGTGGCGGACAGCACGACCGCCGGGATGCTCCCCGCGAGCCCGATGGACAGCGCGCCCATCGACGCGAGCACCGCGGCCACCATCAGTACGGGCAGCGGCCCGCGCCGGTCGATCACCCGCCCGGTGAACGGGAGGGCGACGAGCGCGGCCATCGCGAAGACCGCGAGGACGACACCGGCCGTCGTCGCGCCCAGATCCCGCACCTGCGCCACATAGACGTAGAGATACGGGACCGTGAAACCGAGTCCGAACGCGCTCAGCGCGCTCCCTGCCTGGATCCGGCGCATCGCTGCACCCATCACCCTGGTCACACTCACCTGCCTTGGATGCGTGAAGGAGTGAAGTCTCAAGACTTCAAAGCTAAAGTTAAGGATTGAATAATACACACTGAAGGACTTCAATGCCAATGGACCCCGTGCGATACTGCGCCGTATGCCTACCGCGAGCCCTGAGGGCCCAGCAGCGAGGGGCCCGGTCCTCCATGAGCCGAGCCTCGACGAGCAGATCGCCGCGTATCAGCGCGAGTACGGAGACCTCGACCCCCTGGTCGAGAAGGTCGTCTCGGCGCTCGGCCGCCTCAACCGCCGGATGAACGTCGCCTACGGCCGCCAGGTCGCCACCCTCGGCATCAGCAACGCCGAATGGGAGGTTCTCAAGACCCTCGTCCTCGCGGGCACCCCCTACCGCATGGGCCCCGGCGAACTCGCCAAGCGCCTCGGCCTCACCCCGGCCGCCATGACCCACCGCATCGACCGCATGGCCGGCGATGGCCTGGTCACCCGCGACCGCGACGAGAGCAACCGGGTGCGCGTGATCGTGGAACTGACGGACGAGGGCCGTACGAAGTGGCTGGAGGCCATGCGTATGGCCACGGTCTTCGAGGAGGACCTGCTCCAGGACCTCTCGCCCGACGACCGCGGCGTCCTCGCCGAGCTCCTCATCCGCGTCCTTCGCCGTGTGGAGGACACCCAGCCGGACGCGGGCGGCCGGCTCACCGACCTGGAGTAGCGACAACTGGGCCCGTCGGAGCCGATTCCAGGGGCGGGACGAGGGGCAGGTCGTGGGAAGTTGACACAGACTTCATCCCTCCGTAAGGTTCCTCAGGTTGCCATGGGGCCGTAACGGTTCTGCGACAACCACTCCCGCCGCTGATGCGGCAACCAAACTCGTGTGATCTCCCCACTTGGGACGCATTTCGGCATGCCGAAATCTATTTCGAAAGACTCGATTATGAGTCGGCCGGGGAATCCGCTAGAGTTTGAAACGTCGGAACGGCTCAACGGCCGGAATGGCAACCCGATTTCGACCGGGAATCAGGGCCGAAAGGTTCTGGTAGAGTCGGAGATGCAAGACCGGAAG
>NZ_JBSGUP010000342.1:0-8712 GCF_053607985.1 Streptomyces sp. NPDC055078 | reverse complement strand
GGGGGCGCGGCCCCCCCCCCCCCCCGGGCGGGGGCGCCCCGCCCCGCCCCCCCCGCGGGGCCCCGGCCCGCCCCCCCGCCCGCCCCCGCCCGGCCCCCGCGCCCGCCGTCGGGACGAAGCCCCGGCCCGGGTCCCCCCGGTCCTCGGCCCTGGTCACCCCGGGGCACCCCCGGTCATCAGCTCGCGGCCTCGACCGACAGCCCGTGCCGGAAGACCCCGCGCGGGTCCCAGCGCGCCTTCGCCGCGCGCAGCCGGGGGAGGTTGTCCTGGTGGTACAGCGACTGCCAGGGCGTCGTGGAGGTGTTCCAGGCGGGGTCCGCGAGATCGGTGTCCGGGTAGTTGATGAAGGTGCCGTCGTTGATGTCCCCCGGCACCGGGACGCCACCGGTGGTCGCGTACACGTCCCGGTAGAACTCCCGTATCCAGCCGAGATGGGCGCTGTCCCCCGACGCGCTCTGCCAGGCGGTCAGATACGACAGCTTGAGGACCGAGTCGCGCTGGGCGGTGGCGGTCGCCGCCGGGGCGAGGGTGTTGACCTGGCCTCCGTAGGTGTTGAGGGAGACCGACCCGCTGATGACATCGGAGTCCGTACGGGTGAGATGGCGGTGGAACGCGGCGACCTGCCGGTCGGTCGGACGGCGGCGCAGATAGCCGGACTTGATCTTCAGCCGGTAGCCGCCCACCTCGTCGCCCGTCCCCCGCAGCGCAGCGGTCAGCCAGGGCAGCGGGGTGGTTGTCACGGTCCTCGGCCGGGCGGTGCCCTCGGCGACCGCGTCGATGTGCTCGCGCAGCAGCCGTTCGTCCGCGCCGGTGCCGGAGGCGACCTGTCCGACCATCATCAGGAACCCGGACGCCCGGCGCATCAGCAGGAACTCGTTGTAGAGCGCGGCGGTTTCGGAGCCGGGGGCGCTGTTGCGCTCGGCCCATCGGCCGTAGTTGTCCACGAGCCGGGTGAAGGCCGCCCGGTCCAGACCCTGCCAGTCCCACTCCACCCGGAAGGCCAGCGCCGTCGCCGGGGGCGCGGGCAGCAGTCTCTCCGGCGGGGTGGCGGCGGTGGTACCCGGCGAGCGGAACCAGTAGCGGGTGACCACCCCGAAGCTGCCGCCGCCGCCCCCGGTGTGGGCCCACCACAGCTCCCGGTTCGGATCGGAGCGCTCCCGCGTCGCGATCACCCGCCGGGCCCGGCCCGTGCGGTCCACCACGACCGTCTCGACCGCGTACAGATGGTCGCTGATCAGGCCGAACCGGCGGCACAGCGGCCCGTATCCGCCGCCGGCCACATGGCCTCCGGCGCCGACGTCGGGACAGTAGCCGCCCGGCACGGTCACGCCCCAGCCCAGATACAGCCGCCGGTACACCTCGCCGAGGGTGGCCCCCGCCTCCACCGCGAACGCGTGCCGGTCCTGGTCGTAGTACACGTCCCGCATCGCGGACATGTCGATGACCGTCCGTATCTCCGGGTGGTCGACGAAGTCCTCGAAACAGTGCCCGCCGCTGCGTACGGCCAGCCGCCGGCCCCGCCGTACGGCGTCCCGCACCACCCGGACGACCTGCGCGGCCGAACCCACCAGGAACACCTCGTCCGGGGTGCCCCGGAAGCGGTTGGCCCCCCGGGAGACCAGATGGCCGTACCGGGGGTCCCCGCGCGGCACCCGGATCGCCTCCCGTGGCCGCCCGGCCGGGGCGGCGGCGGCCTGCCCCGCCGTCAGCGCGGCCGTCGCGCCCGTCAGCGCGGCGGCACCCAGGACGTATCGTCGGCTCTGTTCGCTCATACCCGTCTCCCTGCCTTCTCCCCAGCCGTTTCCCTGTGGGTCGCTGACTGGAGACGGTAGGAAGCAGGGGGCGGGGTCCGGAATGGCCCCAAGCCCCCTGTGGGTGGTGGTGCGGGCACCACCCCCCGGGTCAGACGAGGTTCTTCTCCAGAGCGGTCAGATAGTTCTGGATGAAGTGGTCCCGCAGACCGTCGGCGGCCGGGGCGAACGCGTCCGCCGTCAGCCCCCTGCCCCGGTCGGCCAGCGCCTCAAGCAGCGGCATCGAGTTACGGATCCGGCCCGCGGAGTCGATGTAGCGCAGGCTCTCGACATGGGTGTACGCGGGCTCGGGCGGCAGATGCGGCACGATGTCGTTGTTGTTGACGAAGCGGTACAGCCGGTCCCTGAAGTCCTTGTTGCAGGCGGCGGCGAGAATCCGGTCGCAGGTACGCGGCTGCCCGAAGGTGTAGACCCCGTCCGCCCGCAGCCCCGGCTCCTCCATGCACATCCGGCAGCCCGCGAGCATCGCCAGCGCCCCGCCGAGGCTGTGCCCGGTGAACCACACGGTCTGACCGTTGTCCCACAGCTCGTCCAGCGCGTCCCGGACCGAGGGGAGGACGGAGTCCAGCGCCTCGCCGAAGCCGTAGTGGACGTACCCCGTCCGCGCGGGTCCCGGCCACGGCGGAGTGGTCGCGTCCGAGAGCCAGTCCCGGATCTGCGCCGGCTCCGTGCCCCGGAACGCGGTGACGATCATCCGGTCGCTCGCGATCGTGTACGCCTGGGTGTCCGCCAGCGGGAACGGCGGCTCGAACCGGGTGTGATGGTGCCGCACCCGGTCGAACCCCCACTGTTCCGCCCGCCGTTCGATGGTGGGCTCGTCCTGATAGGCCAGCCCCGCCGCCTGGGCCATCCAGTAGGCGTGGGGGAGGCTGTAGCCGGTGGCGCGATGGTCGAGCGCGGGGGGTGTGGCGGACACGGGCGGGCCCCTTCACAGTGGTCGTGTTCACGGTGGTCGTGTTCACCGTGGTGGTGTTCACGGTGGTCGTGTTCACCGTGGTCCTGTTGCTTGGTCCGTCCTGTCGTATCGAGCGGTGGCGTGGTACGGGCGGTTGCCCCGCCCCGGCGTCACCCGGAAGGTGACCGATCCGGTGCGTGCGGCGGCGCGGGTGTTGACGGGACTGGTGTCCGGGGCCGCCCGCCGCCCCGGCTGTCCGTCCCGGGTGGTTGGCGGATGACTTCCGGTCGGTTTCCGGCAGAGGCGATCAAAGGCTCCCGGGTTGGCCGGAACAGACCCATCATGGGAACGGCACCGAACGGCGCGGCAGCGGGCGTCGAGGAGAGTCAAGGGGGAGGGGCCATGGGCGGGAGCGATATCGCCGCGTTGCGTCCGAGGGCCGAACGGGCCGTGGCCGAAGCCCTGTCGTACGTCATCGCGGGCGGGCCCGGCGGCCCGGCGGCGGACGCGGCGGCCCCGGCGCCCGGACCGCCTGCCGGTGGACCGCCTGCCGGTGGACCGCCCGTTGGCGGGGCGCCCGATGGCGAGGTCGACCTCGCGCTCGTGGCGCGGCTGGTGGGCGAACTGGAGGAGCTGGAAGGCGAACTCGCCCTCCTCCCGCCGGATGTGCTGCCGGACGACGATCCGCTCCTCGGGACCGTACGGGCCAGGCTCGGCGGTCTGTACGCCACCCGCTACCGGCACGACCCCGCCGACGGGGACCGCGCCCGGGGCCTGGAGCTGCTGCGCGCGGCCCGCGCCACCGGGCGACTCGGGCCCCCCGACGTACGGGCCTGTACCGTCCATCTGATCATCCTGCTGCTGCCGCGCCCCGCGATGGCGGGCTGGCCGGGCACCCTGCCCGGTCTCAAGGAGGCCCACGACCTCGGCCGGCGCATCTCGATCGGGGACGAGGAGACCGTCGCCGATCTGACCGAACTGCGGGAACTGGTGGCCGGGGTGGCCGGGGAACTGCCCGAGGAGACCGCCGGGCCGCTGGCGCGGTTCGTCGGGCTGCTCGACGGGCTGCCCGAGGTCCTGCGCACGGGGGACACCCAGCGCCTCGTCGAACTGGTCGACGGGACGATCGAGCACCAGACGGGCCCCGCGGCCGACCATCTGCGCGCGCTGAGCGCCATGGCCGCCGAGTTCGCGGGGTACGCCGGGTTCGAGGACGGCGGGAACGACGAGGTGGCGCGGTCGATCACCGGGCCTGGGGCGGGCGGCTCCGGTGCGGGCGGCCTGGGCGGTTTGGGCGGCCTGGACGGTCTGGACGGCCTGGACGGTCTGAATGACGAAGACATGGCGCACTTCCAGCAGTTCGCCCTCATGCTGGAGGTCGCCGCCCCCGGCTCCATCCGCCCCGACGAACTGGGCCCGCTGATCGACGGACTGCGCGCGGGAGCCACCGGTGACGACGGGCAGTCCACCCTGCTGACCGCCCTCGGCCGGATGGCCCAGGGGCTGCGCACCGGAGACGCCGACGGGTTCGCCGAGGCGGCGCAGCTGCTCAGCGGCACGATGGCGGGGATCACCGAGGGTACGCCGGGTACGGATGGTCCGGATGGTCCGGATGGTCCGGATGGTCCGGACGGTCTGGATGGCGCGGACAGCCCGGACGGTACTGGCCGTGCAGACGGCAACGGCGGTACGGATGGGGCGGACCGGCCCGACCCCGGGCGGCTGAGCTGGATGGCCGACGTCGTCACCCCCGGCCTGCTGACCGCCGCCACGATGACGGGCGGCAACCTCAGCGACCGCGACCGAGCCCGCAGCCTGCTCGACTCGCTCTTCGGACCCGACTCCGGGGTGTTCGACTCGGCATACGCCACCGGGCCCGGCTCCGAGGGCCTCCGCGTCTGCAACCAGTGTCTGTACATCGATCTGCGGATGAGCGATGCGTTCGAGGCGCGCGACACCGCACAGCTGGAGATTCTGCTGGACGAACTGCTCGACCTCCAGGAGGAGATCGACGACAACAACGACTTCTTCTTCCTCGTCCTGTTGCAGCTCGGCGCCGCGCATCTGCGGCTGGCCACGCTGGAGGGCGGGCCCACCGCCCTGCGTACCGCCATCGGCTACTTCGAGGAATCCCTCGCGCATCCGCGCGTGCCGCCCTTCGCCCGGCCCATGCTCCAGGCCGTCTGGGCGCCCGCCCTGGCCCTGACGTCACTGATCGAGCCCGATCCGGTCCGTATCTCCGAGGCCGTCGCCCATGCCCGCGCGACCCTGGGCGGCACCGCGGCCAATGTCGACCAGCATGTACGCACCAGGCTGGCGCTGTCGTACGCGCTGATGACCGTCCACGGGTCGACCGGCGACCGGGGGGCGCTGGACGAGGCGATCGGCGAACTGGAGAGCGCGCGGGCGGAACTCACCCCGCGCAACAGCCCCGACACCGCGCAGCGCGTGCAGTGGGCACTCGCCGAGGCGTACCGGGCGCGGGGGGACCGGGGGCGCGGCGACCCGGCCGCCGCTTTCGGTGCGGCGCAGGTGTCGCTGCGGATCCTCGCCGAGGACGTCCTGCTCCAACTCGGCGCGGAACACGGCCTTGAGGTGGCCAGGGCGGGCGCCACCCGGGGCCTGCTCGCCGCCCACTGGGCCGCCGCCGACGGGCGGATCGACAAGGCCGTCGAGTCCCTGGAGACCGGACGCGCCCTGGTGCTGCGGGCGGCGGCGGCATCGGCGGGGGTGCCCGAACAGCTCTCCGCCCTCGGGGAACCGGACCTGGCCGCGCAGTGGGGCAGCGCCCTCAGGGAGCGGCCGGGCGGCCCCGCGCCATCGCCGGGTGGCCCCGCGCCATCGCCGGGTGGTGCGCTGTCGTCGGGCGCCGGGCAGTCGCCGGGCGGCGCGCTGTCGTCGGGCGCCGGGCTGTCAACGAGCGGTGCGCTGTCGTCCGGCGCCGCGCCGTCGCCGGGTGGCGGCGCCCCTGAGGGTGCGCTGGACGCGGACGCACGGGCCCTCACTGTCGGCTCGGCCGACTTCGCCATCCCCAGCACCCTGCGCCGCCGCGCTCTGGACACCCTGCGGCGGGACGGCGGTCCGGAGTCGCTGAGCGGGCTCCTCGGGGGGCCCGGCGTCCCGGAGCTGCGCGACGGGGTGCGCGCCGCCGGGGCCGACGCCCTGGTCTATCTGGTGCCGGGGCAGGGTACGGCGGACGGTCTCGCCGTGCTGATTCCCCCCGCTGGCGCACCGGTTTCGCTGCCGCTGCCCGGGCTCTCCCCGCTCGGCCGCGCACCCCTGGACCGCTATCTCGACGCGGGTGCCCGGCGCTCCGCCGTACGCGACGCCGACCCCGCCGCCAGGGACGAGGCCCACCGGCACTGGGAGGCCGCCCTTGAGGACCTCGCGGCCTGGGCGGGCCCGGCGGTACTCGCCCCCGTACTGAACACGATCGGAAGCCTGGCCGCGCGTCGCGGGAGCGCCTGGCACGAGGGTGCCGGGCACGGGAACGTCCCGCGCGGGAGCGCCGGGAACGGGAGCGCCGGGCACGAGGGTGCCGCGCACGGGAACGCCGCGCACCGGAGCACCGCCCCGGAACCGGAAGCCGTTACGGCCGGTGGCGCGCGCCGGCCGGTGCGGATCGTGCTCGTGCCGTGCGGGAGTCTCGGTGCCGTGCCCTGGCACGCCGCCCGGCTCCCGACCCCCTCGACCGGCTTCTCGCCCCCGTACACCTATGCCTGCGAGACGGCCGTCGTCTCGTACGCGGCCTCCGGCGGCGAGTTCCTGCGGGCGGCCCGGCGCGGCCGGATGCCGGTGGGCGAGCGGGTGGTGCTGGTGGCCGACCCCACGGGGGATCTGGACTACGCGGAGGACGAGGTGACGCTGCTGCGCGGCGCCTACTACCCCGGCGCCACGCTGTACGGCTGGCACGAGGACGCGCCCGAAGGAGCCACCGGCACCCCCGGCCAGGTACTCGCCCATCTCCCCGGCAGCCGCCCGGCCGAGGTCGCTTCGCTGCTGCACCTCGTCGTGCACGGGCTCGCCGGACTGCGCCCCACCGACTCCGTGCTCTTCCTCGCGGCGCCCGGCGACCGGCCGGACCTCGGGCGGCTGAGTGTCACCCGGGTCCTCGGCGTACCCGCCGGGCAGCAGTCCGCGACCGGGCCGCTGATCGTGCTCAGCGCCTGTGAGACGGACCTCAGCAGCCGCGACCACGACGAGGCGCTGACTCCGACGACGGCCCTCGTGGCCCGTGGCGGCACCGATGTGGTCGGCTCGCGCTGGGAGGTCCGGGACAGCGAGTCCGCCGCGCTGATGGTCGTCTTCCACCACCATCTGACGGTGGAGGGGCTGGCTCCGCCGGACGCGCTGCGGGCGGCCCAGCTGTGGATGCTCGACCCCGGCCGCCGCCCCGTGCCCGGACTGCGCGGCCGGCTGCTGGCCAGGACCGAGGCCGATGTGCACGGACCGGCCCGGATCTCCTCCTGGGCGGGCTTCATCCACCAGGGCAACCCCGCACCCCGTACCCCCGAGGAGAGTGGTGAACCGATGTGATCGACAGAGTACTGATGGAACTGATGATGCGCTCGGTGCGGGAGATCCACGCGTCCCTCACCACCGGGCAGTTCGCACGCTTCCGGGACGCCGTACGGGCGCTCCGGGCGGCCGAGGGGGACTCCCGGGCGATACGGGACGGCGTACGGGAGATCCGCCGCCGACTGGAGCCGCTGCCCAAGGGCAGTGAACTGAGCCTGAGCCTCCACCAGTTCCGCTCCACCACCTCCCCCGAGCTGCTCGACGCCGAGCGGCTCGGCGAGCTGATCCGGCTGCTGGACTCCGTCGAGTGGCCGACCCTCGACCCCGGGAGCACCGCCATCGACCAGGCCGTACGGCAGCGGCTCCTCGCGGCCCCCGCGCGCGGCGCGGACCGGCTCACCGGGGACGCCGCCCGCGACCCGGCCGAAGCGGGCCTCATCCGGCTGACCGACCCCGAACACGGCGACCGTTACCCGGACTTCCAGTTCGACCCCGGCACCGGGGAGCCGTATCCCGTCGTCCAGCGGATCAACAGAATGCTGAAGTCCGACCAGGACCCCTGGGGGGTGGCCGACTGGTGGCTCAGCCCCGATGTCTGGCTGCGGGAGGCACCCGCGACCGCGATCGGCCGGGTGGCCGACGGGCTGCTGATCGAGGCCGCCCAGGCACTGACGGGGGAGGGATCGTGGTAGGCCAGGCCCCGCCGGACGCGCGGATGAGCCCGCGGCTGACCGTGCTGCGGGCGGGGGCGGAGCTGTGGCGCTGCCATCCGACCGTCTATCCGGCCACCGAGTTCAACCCGGTGGCCGCGCACTCCCACTTCGGCGGCAGCCGCTTCGACAGCACCGCCGACGACCCGTACCCCTTTCTGTACGCGGCCCCGTACCCGGCCACCACTCTCGCCGAGACCCTGGTGCGCTCCATGGAGTTCACCGGACCGGCGGGCGAGCGCCGGGTGCCCTGGGAACTGGCGGCTCCCCGCTCGCTGTCCAAGGTCGAGGTGACGGAGGAACTGCTGCTCGTACGGCTCCTCACCGGGGAGGATCTGGCCGGGGTGTTCCAGACGTCCTGGCTCGTGGAGGCCGATGAGCCGCAGTACGCCCAGACCCGGTACTGGGCACGGGAGATCCGGCGGCAGACCCCCCGGGCGCAGGGGTTCGTCTGGCAGTCGCGACGCAACAGACCCGAGAACTCCCTGGTGCTGTTCGGCGACCGCTGCGGGCCCGAGCCGCTGAAGGCCGTCGCGGGGCAGACGTACAACCTGGGGACCTTCGAGGGCGCGATCGAGGCCAACCGCTGGCTCAAGCCGCTGCGCGCGGTGATCGTGCCGCCCGCGAGCCGGCCGTGAGGCAACTCGCCTTCAGGGTCAGCCCTGAAGAACCTGCCCTTAGGGACCGGACCTGAAGAACCGGCCCTGAGCGAGGGCCGCACCGAACGCGGGCCCGGCCAAGGGGGAGGCCGGGCCCGTACGGGGGCGCGGCGGGCCCG
>NZ_JBSGUP010000341.1:0-8722 GCF_053607985.1 Streptomyces sp. NPDC055078 | reverse complement strand
GAATTCAGACGAGCCAGCCCACGAAGTGGAGGACACCGGCGAGCAGGTCGGTCAGAACGTTCATTGCTGATTCTCCTGTGTGTGCGTTCGCGTGCGTGGGACTACGCACGCTCCACGTGCCGAGCACGTGAGGGACATGCGCCGGCCTTCGGTCTGCAGCCCGTTGCCTGCGCACCACAAGCATCGTTGGACATAGAGGCTCTCCGGGGACACATATGCATCATGCACCTGTTTTGGTGAGTGTCCGCCCTCCTGTTCGATTCGAGGGTCTCGCCCACGGCAGTCAGCCACCGTGAGACCGATGCCTACGTCTTGAGCGGTCACGCTTCTTGAGCGGTCACGCTTCTTGAGCGGGGCCACGCCCAGGAGTGCTGCCGTCCGCTACGAGGCCGCGAAGAAGCCCGGAGTGCTCTTGATCGTTTTCATGGTGAACTGCGAGTTGGTCCGCGCCACACCGGGAAGCTCGGTGAGCTTGGCCATGTACAACCGTTCGTAGGCGTCGAGGTCGGCCACCGCGATCCACAGCACATAGTCGGGCTGGCCGAACATGCGCCGGCAGTGCACCACCTCGTCGAGCAGCCGGACCTCCGTCTCGAAGGTCTCGATCGTGGCCCGGTCCTGAACCGCCAGATCGACATGGAGCAGCACATGGAAGCCCCGGCCGATGGCGTCCGGGGCCACCGCGGCGTGGTAGCTGGTGATCACGCCACTGCTCTCGAGCTGCCGGACCCGGCGCAGGCACGGGGACGGCGACAGACCGACGCGGTCCGCCAGTTCGGTGTTCGCCAGCCGTCCGTCTTCCATCAGGTGCGCGATAATTGCTCGATCTGTCTTATCCATGGCATGGAATGCTAAGCGATTCCCTCTGCGCGGGCAGATTTGGAATCGTATGCGTCGGCATCGCGGCTACTGTGCGCACATCCCTGTTGTCCACCGAATGTGCGGATGGTCGCGATGCTCCCCGAACCGACGCTGAGCCTGGACGAAGACGGCCGTAGGACGGCCGGCCGACTGCTGACCACGTTCTTCGACGACTACGAGCGCTCCATCCCCGAGCGCCCTCTCGTCCCCGAGGTGGACCGTGAGGTTCTCGCGGGGCTGCTGGCAACCCCGTTCCCGGACAAGGGCATCGGGGTCGAGGGGCTGTTCCGCGAGATCAACGAGAAGGTCCTGCCCAACTCGACCACGGTCGCCCACCCGCGCTTCCTCGCCTACGTCCTCGGCCCGCCCAACGGCATCGCGCCCTATGCCGAGGCGGTGGCCGCCACCATCAACCAGAACTGCAACTTCTGGCAGCTCTCACCCGCCGCGAGCGTCATCGAGCGCGCCGTCATCACCTGGCTGGGGGGCCTGTTCGGCTACGGCGAGCAGGCGGGCGGGATCCTCACCGGAGGCGGTTCGATCGCCACCCTCAACGCCCTCACCACGGCCCTGCACGCCCGCCGTCCCCACTTCCGCAGGCACGGCCTGCAAACGGCCGGCAGCCCACTCGTGGTGTACACCTCCACCGAGGCGCACCGCTGCGTGGACAAGGCCGCGGCGATCCTGGGCATCGGGCTGGACAACGTCCGCCACATCCCCACCGACGACCGGTTCCGCATGCGTGTCGACGCCCTGGAGGAGGCCATCCGCGCCGACCGCGAGGCCGGGCGGGAGCCGTTCTGTGTCGTGGCCACCACGGGTACGGTCACCACCGGCTCCATCGACCCGGTCGACGCGATAGCGGATGTGTGCACGCGTGAGGATCTGTGGCTCCACATCGACGGTGCCTACGGCGCGCTGTTCACCCTGTCCGACCGCGCAGGCGGGGTCTTCGACGCCTGCGCCCGGGCGGACTCCATCGCCCTCGACCCCCACAAACTGCTCTTCGCCCCTCTGGAGGCGGGCTGTCTGCTGGTACGCGACCGGACCAGACTCACGGAAGCCTACGCGTTCTCCTCCTCGTATCTCACGGTCGAGGAGGACCCGCTGATGGTCGACTACATGGACTACGGCCCCCAACTGTCCCGCGGCTTCAAAGCGTTCAAGGTCTGGAGCGCGCTGCAGACCTTCGGGATCGACGCCTTCCGGTCCGCCATCGACCACACCCTCGGCCTCGCCCAGTACCTGGCCGACCGGATTCGGGCAGAGCCCGGTCTGGAACTCATGGCACCCGTCCCCCTCACCGCGGTCTGCTTCCAGCTCAAGGGCGCCACCGATGCCGACCACACCGCCGTACTCGGCACCCTCATCGAGGAGGGCACCGCGCTCCTCGGCCCCGCGCGGCTCGGCGAGCGGCAGGGCATCCGTGTGTGTGTCACCAACTACCGCACCACCCGCGCCGACATCGATCTGATCGTGGACCGGGTGGCGGCGATCGCCCGGGGTCCCCGGCCCGCACCGGTCGACTGACACACCGCTGAACCGGCTCGCCGGCTGAACGCGTCATCCGCTGGGGTGGCGCGTGCCGAGCCGCCCCGCCCGCTGGGCACCGGAGAGTTCTTCGAGGAATTTCCGAAGACGGGCCGGAGTGGTGTCGAGATCCTGTCGCCGGTTCCGACGTTCCCTGTGAGAGCCGCCCGCGAGGGGCGGCGTCAGCCACGAGGAGCGATGTCATGAAGTATCTGGTGATGGTCCAGGGCACCCAGGCCGACTACGAGGCCATCGGCGGAGCTGCCCGCCGTACAGCCGGCGGGTGAATCGCCTTCCGCCTCCCGCCCCTCATGCCGGGAATGGCCCGAGAGGGCAGACTCAAGGGCAATGAGTTCCGCCGCGGTCTCCGGTCTGCATGGGCACATCTGCGATCAACCACACTCCAGGAGAGCATCATGACCGCTACCTACACCTTCGACGTCTTTTCCAGCCTCGACGGCTTCGGGGCCGCCGGCGGTAACTGGACCGGCTACTGGGGCAAACAGGGCCCCGAGTTCCTCGACCACCGCCTCGCCCAGTACGACGAGGAACAGCGGATGGTCCTCGGGGCCAACACATATCGGCTGTTCGCGCGGATGCTGGCCGCAAGCACCGAGGAGTCCGAGGTGCGTGACCCCTGGGTCACCCGGATGCGGAGCCTGCCGGCAACAGTGGTCTCGACCACACTGCAAGGATCCCTCGACTGGCCGGATGCGAACGTCGCGAGCGGCGACGCCGTCGACGTCGTCGCCCGGCTCAAGGAGGAGTCCGGGGTACCGCTGCGCTCGCACGGCAGCCTGTCGATGAACCGGGCGCTGTTGGCCGCCGGTCTGGTCGACCGCGTCCAGGTGACACTCTTCCCTGTGATCACCGGCCGGACCGGGCTGGACCCGATCTTCCAGGGTGCGGCGGACTTCGACCTTGAGCTGATCGAGAGCCGGACGCTCGACGGCAGTATCCAAGAACTCATCTACCGGCCGACCCTGCATGGCTGAGTCCGTCCACGCACCTGACGCATGGCTGAGTCCGTCCACGCACCTGACCCGGTCAAGGAGCCGGACGCGACCGGAAGTTCCCGCTGATTGCGTGCGCCTGAGCGCCTGCGCGCCCCGGGAACGGCGCGGGCCGCCGGCGTGGCACCTTCCGGGTGCGGAGGAGTCACCTTCCTGATGTTCCCTCATCCCAGACGTGCCGGAGTGCGGCCCGTGCTCCGTCACCTTCCAGGTGGTGCGCGGTCGTGCCCGGCAGGGTGGGCAGATAGGCCCAGTGGGTGACGGGGTCGGCGCAGGGGCGGCCGTAGGGGAGGCGGACCACCCGGTCGGAGTCGACGAAGCAGTCGCGGTACTCGGTCCCGTCCGCGCCGCGGTGGAGGGTGGTGAAGTACATGGGCATCACCACCCAGAAGTCCTGTCCGGACGCCGTACCGGCCGCTGCCCCGCTGTGCGGCGGGTAACGGCCCGACGTCGCCGCCGCCACCGGCATACCGTCCCTGGGCAGTCTCTCGCGCGCGTCCACCCACTCCACCACTGTGTCCATACCCGTCCTCAGCTCAGGCCCTCCATCAGGTTCTCCATTCTCGCCACTCAGACCCGGGGTGTGCCGCGGAGATCTGCGCCGCACGTTCGGCGGCGCGTTGCGTATGTCGTGCGCGATGAAACAGCGCGGGACGCGTGAAAGGGGGATTCCCGAGTCGGGAGTCCCCCTTGTTCACCTATTCGGCTGCCCTCATGATACCCAGAGCCACCAGTTCACTCCGTGATTCTTGCACTCGTAACTACCCCATTTTCCGTCCAGCTTGCCTTGCTTGCCTACCTTGCTGCATATGCTCGACGACGGGTAAGTGCCTGCGAAGGTGCTGGCCGATGCCGTTCCGGTACTCAGCGCAGTCCCACCGAGTACGGCCAGCACCAGCACGGATGCGGTGGTGAGTTTTCGAATCACGAACCCAATCCTCCAGGTAATGGTTCAGGTGATCAGATTGGGCAGCGTAGTGAAGCCATTCGGCAGGAACAAGGCCGTTGCCCTGGGCCCTGAATAGACTGCCCGATCGGTCCTCGACAGCTTCCCTGCGAATCGGTTTAGGTGCCCGTCCGGTCAGATGCGGCCTTTCCGCAGGGCATGCGCCACGGCGTGTGTCCGGTTGCGCAGGTGCAGTCGGGTGGTCAGCCCGTGCAGGACGTTCTTGACCGTGCGTTCGGAGTACGACAGCCGACCGGCGATCTCCTGGGTGCCGTGCCCATCGGCGACCAGCCGCAGGACGTCGACCTCAGGCGGTGTCAACCCGGAAGGTGGGGTGTCGGGAACCACCCTGGCGGCCCTCGGGGGACCAGGGGCGACTTCGCCGATGCGAAGGAGCACACCGCCCCGGTGGCGTCAGCCGCCCACCCCCAGGCCCGCCGCAGGCAGGTCCTCCGGCAGCAGGGTCCGCAGTTCCGCCACGCTCGGCCGGCCGACGCCGGTCAGGCGGCGTGCCTGGTGGGTGACCATCGTCTCCAGCAACTGCCGGGCCAGGCGGGCATTGCCGAAGGAACGGCCGCGCGGCACCGCGTCGATATGCGTGCGCAGCGCCTCCAGGGTGGGGGCCGGGCAGGTGTAACCGCTCTCCTCGGCCTGCCGCTCCATGATGGTGAGCAGTTCGTCGGTGGAGTAGTCCCCGAACTCCACGAAGCGGGAGAAGCGGGAGGCCAGACCCGGGTTGGAGGCCAGGAAGCCGCGCATCTCCTCGGTGTACCCGGCGACGATCACCACCACCTCGTCCCGGTGGTCCTCCATCAGTTTCAGCAGTGTGTCCACCGCCTCCCGGCCGAAGTCCGAGCCCGCGCCTTCCGGGGTGAGGGTGTACGCCTCGTCGATGAACAGCACCCCGCCCAGCGCGCTCTGGAACACTTCCTTGGTGAGCTGCGCGGTGTGGCCGACATAGCGTCCCACCAGGTCCGCGCGCGCCACTTCGACCAACTGGCCGCGCGAGAGCACCCCCAGCGAGGCCAGCAGGTCGGCGTAGAGCCTCGCCACCGTGGTCTTGCCGGTGCCGGGGGAGCCGGAGAACACCAGGTGCTGGCTGATCCTCGGCGCGGGCAGCCCCGCCGCCTCGCGCTGCTTCGCCGTGGTGAGCAGGCTGACCAGGTCGGTGACCTCGCGCTTTACCGCGTGGAGGCCCACCATGTCCGCCAGCTTCGCCAGCATCGTCTCCCGGTCCTCGGCCACCGTACGCGGGTCCGTCGCGGACTCGCTGACATCCTCCGGCAGCAGCAGCGTCAGGTCACGCTCGGCCGGCTCGTCCATCGTGGCCAGCCGGAACGCCTGGCGGTCGACCATCTCCTCGAACACCCGTCGCGCGGCCCGGCCGTTGCCGAAGGCGGCGCCGCGCTCCATGGCCTCATAGTGCGCGGCGAGTGCCTGGGAGGTGCCGGGCCCCAGCTCGTACTGGTGGGAGCGGCCCATGCTCTCGGTGATCGTGACCAGCTCGTCGACCGAGTAGTTGCCGAACTCGATGGTGCGGGTGAAGCGGGAGGCCAGACCGGGGTTGGAGGCCAGGAAGCCCTCCATCTCCGAGGAGTAGCCGGCCGCGATCACCGCCACGTCCTCCCGGTGGTCCTCCATCAGTTTCAGCAGTGTGTCCACCGCCTCCCGGCCGAAGTCGTTCGAGGCGCCGCCCGAGGTGAGGGTGTACGCCTCGTCGATGAACAGCACACCGCCCAGCGCCTTCTTGAACGCCTCCGTCGTCTTGATCGCGGTACCGCCGATCACCTGCGCCACCAGGTCGGCGCGGGAGACCTCCACCAGGTGTCCGTCCGGCAGCACACCCAGCTGTGCCAGGATCGAGCCGTAGAGCCGGGCCACCGTGGTCTTGCCGGTGCCGGGCGGCCCCGCGAAGACCAGGTGACGGCTCATCGACGGCACCGGCATGCCCAGCCGCTTGCGCCGCTGCCCGAGCTGGTTGAGGTTGACCAGCGTGCGCACCTGGTGCTTGACGCCCTCCAGGCCGATGAGCGCCTCCAGTTCCTCCAGCGGGTCCGGCGGCCCCCCGCTGTCCTGGCCAGGGGTGCCCGGCGTGCCGCCGCCCGCCGCCGCGTCCATGCCCCAGGAGTCGGGGGAGCCGTTCTCCGTGCTGGTCAGTTCCAGCACCTCCAGCCGGTTCCCGGCCCGGGTCTGGGTCAGGCCCGCGCCGCGGTTGCCGCGTACCGTGCAGCCGGTGACGGTCACCGGCTGCACGGTGTCCACCCGGACACCGTCGCCGACGCTGCCGGATACCTCGCACGACCGCAGCTCCGCGCGCGACCCCGCGGCCAGCAGCACACCGTGCGCCCCGGCCGAGAAGATCCGCACCCGGGTCAGCGACGCCTCACCGCAGTCCTCCACCGACACCCCCGAGTCGCCGCAGCCGGCCACCTCGGTGTCCCGGACCGTGGCCACGCCCTCCCGGCCCACCGAGACGGCCGCCTCGCCGCAGGCGCGCAGGGCGCAGTCGTCGAACTGGGCGTGCGCGCCGTCGGCGATCCGCACCCCGGCCCCGGCGGCCCGCTCCACGACG
Organism: Streptomyces sp. NPDC055078; assembly: GCF_053607985.1. Lineage (NCBI taxonomy): Bacteria > Bacillati > Actinomycetota > Actinomycetes > Kitasatosporales > Streptomycetaceae > Streptomyces > Streptomyces sp. NPDC055078. The sequence continues at coordinate 1,800 of NZ_JBSGUP010000341.1, read as the reverse complement.
CAGAACTCCAGCCGCCCGCGGCCGTCCTCGCCCGCCTCCACACCGTGCCGCCCCACCCCGGTGACCTGGGCCCGGCGGATCAGCGGGTTGGCGTGCGCGCGGATCAGGACGCCGCTGCCGCGGGCGTCGGTCACCTCCAGCCGGTCGAACTCCGCCGTCGAGTGCTCGGTGAGCAGCACCGCCGCCTCCGGGTCGGCGCAGTCGCGCACCGCCGTGCGGACGAAGGCCGGGGAGCTGGAGTCGGTGACCCGGATCGCCGCCCCGCCCGCCGTGTCGAACGCGCAGTCCTCGAAGGTGCCCCGGGACCGCTCGGCGACCAGCACGCCGTGCCCCTTGGTCCGGGCCGTGGCGCACCGGCGCAGCAGCGGGTCGGCACCTGCCGACAGGGCGATGCCCGGCCCCGATGTGCCGGTCACCGTGACGTCCTCCAGGACCGGGCGGGCGGCGCTGGTCAGATAGACGCCGACCGCGCTGTCCCGGACCGTTGTGTGCAGCACCCGCGTGGTGCTGCTGCCCTCCAGTGCCAGGGCAGGCTTGTCGGTGCCGCTGATGTCGCAGGACTCGATGGTGCCCTGGGCCTCGCCGTTGGCCAGTACGCCGTTGCCGCGGGTGCCGCGGATCCGGCAGTCGCGCACCGTGGACCGGGCACCCTCGCTGAGTACGACGGCCGATGAGCCGAGGTTCTCCAGCACACAGTCCTCGATGACACTCGGCTCCGCGGAGGTGTCCACGACCCCGGCGCCCTCCCGGTTGGTGACACGGCAGCCGCGCATCGCCAGCGACCCGGTCTGCCGGGCGAGCAGCGCCGTCCAGCCCGAACCGATGACCGTACAGCGGTCCATCGCCACCTGGCCGCGCGGCGCGTCCACCACCGCGACATCCTCGCTGCCACCGCGCAGCACCAGGTCGGTGAGCATCACCGCGTCCGCCACCAGCGTGAGCGCGGTGCCTCGGCGCGGGCAGATCTCCACCGATCCCGGCTCGCCCTCGCCGGCGATCGTGACCCGGGTGCGCACGGTGAGGTTCTCGGCGTAGCGGCCGGGCCCGACCTGGAGGACCGCGCCCGCCCGTGCCGTGGCCAGTGCCTCGCCGATGGTCCGGAACTCGTCCGACTGCCCCTGACCCACCGTCAGTACTTGCCGTGACACGCGTGCCCCTCCTGGTTCTCACAGCTCTCACACGGGACCGGGGGCTGTCCCGTCCCGTCTTCACGTCGCCTACCATGTGCCGCATGCCGTACGACCGTTGCCGTCGATTCATGGCCCTCGCGGTGGCGGCCGCGATACCCGCCCTGCTCCTGGCCCCACCGGCCCGCGCCGACAGCGCGGAGCCGGTGAGTCTGCCGCCGCTGCGCCTGCGGATGGCCGCCGGCGATTCCTGTGCGACCGCGTCCACCAAGACCGCGCGCATGCGCCCCTGGACCCACCGGGCACTCCAGCTCTCCCGCGCCTGGCAGCTCACGCGCGGCGCCGGTGTCACGGTAGCCGTCGTGGACACCGGAGTCGGAGCCCAGGCGCCCGCGCTGGCCGGCCGGGTCACCGCCGTCGGCGGGGCGGGCCAGGACTGTGTGGGGCACGGAAGCTTCGCCGCCGGGCTGATCGCCGCCGCGCCCACCGGACAGGGCGCCGTCACCGGCGTCGCCCCCGATGCCCGGATCCTCGCCGTGCGGGGCACCGACACCCGGGGCGTCCCGGACGCCGGGCGCGTCGCGCGCGGTATCCGCACCGCCGTGGACGAGGGCGCCCGTGTCGTCTACGTCGGCCAGGTGCTCGATCGCGGAAGCCCGGAACTGGCCCGCGC
>NZ_JBSGUP010000340.1:0-8731 GCF_053607985.1 Streptomyces sp. NPDC055078 | reverse complement strand
AGCCCCGCCGGCGATTGAGGCGCTGGGGGTCCCCCCACGCCGCAGGGCGTAGGGGGCGGTTCGGGGCGGAGCCCCGACGAACAAGCCCGCACCCGCGCACCGGGCGCACCCCGCACGCACCGGACCCGCACCCGCCCCCCGTCACCGCGGCCCCCCGGGCCGCCCCCGCTTCGCCCGCACCCGCCCGCTCGGTACGCTCGTCGCATGCGCGCACTTCTCGTGGTCAACCCGGCAGCAACCACCACCAGTGCACGCACCCGTGACGTGCTGATCCATGCCCTCGCCAGCGAGATGAAGCTCGAAGCCGTCACCACCGAGTACCGGGGCCATGGCCGCGATCTCGCCCGGCGGGCCGCCGAGTCCGACGACATCGACCTCGTCGTCGCCCTCGGTGGCGACGGCACCGTCAATGAAGTCGTCAATGGTCTACTCCACAATGGCCCGGACCCGGACCGCCTCCCCCGGCTCGCCGTCGTCCCGGGCGGCTCGACCAATGTCTTCGCCCGGGCCCTCGGCCTCCCCAACGACGCCGTGGAGGCGACCGGCGCGATCCTGGACGCGCTGAGCGAGCGGAGCGAGCGCATCATCGGACTGGGGCTGGCCTCCGGCACCCCCGGGACGGGGGACGAGGGCGTACCAGCCCGCTGGTTCACCTTCTGCGCGGGTGTCGGATTCGACGCGAGCGTCATCGGCCGGGTCGAACAGCAGCGAGAGCGCGGAAAGCGTTCGACCCACGCGCTCTATGTCCGTCAGGTGCTCCGCCAATTCCTCGACGACCCCCATCGCCGGCACGGAATGATGACTCTGGAACGTCCCGGCGCCGAGCCGGTGACCGATCTCGTCGTATCCATAGTCGCGAATACGTCTCCCTGGACCTACCTGGGCAATCGTCCGATGTACGCGTCCCCGAAGGCATCCTTCGACACCGGTCTGGATGTGCTCGGACTCACCCGGCTCTCCACGCCCGCGGTGACCCGATACGCCACTCAGCTGCTGACCTCCAGCCCCACCAAGGGCCCGCACGGCAAGCACGCGGTCACGCTCCATGACCTGAGTGACTTCACCTTGAAATCAAAGGTGCCACTGCCCTTTCAGATGGACGGCGACCACCTCGGAGTACGTACCAGCGTGACGTTCACAGGCGTACGCCGTGCACTGCGTGTGATTGTGTGAGTAGAAGGGTCGAACGACCTTTATCTCGAACGTACGGACTGGCCTCCACCCCATAGAAGTACGGCTGTGACCTAGTCGACACCGAGGAATCAAAAAAAACTTTCCAGAAGGGGTTGTATCCGCCGCCGAGGTTTGCGAGTCTCTTCATGGCGATCGGGACGGCCCGCAGCATCGGCCCCACAGACCGCCAGAACCCCTCCTTAAACCCTGGACCACCGCCGACTGTGATGTTGGCGATCGGCCCTTCCGTTGTTGAGGGATTCGTGAAAGCGTTCACATTCACAAGCAACCGCATGTCACACATCAAGGAGAGGTAGCAGCCATGGACTGGCGTCACAACGCCGTTTGCCGCGAGGAAGACCCCGAGCTGTTCTTCCCCATCGGCAACACCGGTCCTGCGCTGCTGCAGATCGAGGAAGCCAAGGCCGTCTGCCGTCGCTGCCCCGTCATGGAGCAGTGCCTGCAGTGGGCGCTTGAGTCCGGCCAGGACTCCGGTGTCTGGGGTGGCCTCAGCGAGGACGAGCGCCGTGCGATGAAGCGCCGCGCCGCTCGCAACCGGGCGCGTAACGCCAGCGCCTGATTGCCACCGCAACGAGCCTGACGCCTCCGGCGGCGCGTACAGCGAGTACGCACTCACCGCCCACGAGCCGCAGCGCGCAGCAGTAACCCACAGCATTCGAGCCCCGGACCGCATCCAAACGGCCCGGGGCTCGCTGCTGTGGGCGAACCCATGCTGTGCGCGAACCCATCCGGCCCGGCCCTGGGGTTTCGCCGTTCGGCCCGCTCGGCGCCGGGCTATTTGACGGCCTGTACGGGGATGTCGAGGACGACCCGGGTACCCCGGCCCGGCGCTGGCGCCGGGACCATGTCGAACGTGCCGCCCAACTCCCCCTCCACCAGCGTCCGGACGATCTGGAGCCCCAGATTCCCGGTGCGTTTCGCGTCGAAGCCCGCCGGCAGTCCGCAGCCGTCGTCCTGGACGGTGATCAGCAGTCTGCTGTCGGCGCGGGAGTCGCCCCGTACCGCCGAGACCTCCACCGAGCCGAGCCCGCCCGCCGGGAACGCGTGCTCCAGGGCGTTCTGGAGCACCTCGGTGAGCACCATCGCGAGCGGGGTGGCGACCTCCGCGTCGAGGATGCCGAAGCGGCCCGTACGGCGGCAGTCGACCTTGCCGGGCGAGATCTCGGAGACCATCGCGATGACCCGGTCGGCGATCTCGTCGAACTCGACCCGCTCATCGAGGTTCTGCGAGAGCGTCTCGTGCACGATGGCGATCGAGCCGACCCGCCGTACCGCCTCGTTCAGGGCCTCACGGCCGCGTACGGAATCCATCCGGCGGGCCTGGAGCCTCAGCAGCGCGGCGACCGTCTGGAGGTTGTTCTTCACCCGGTGGTGGATCTCCCGGATGGTGGCGTCCTTGGTGATCAACTCCCGTTCGCGGCGGCGCAGTTCGGTGACATCGCGCAGCAGGACGAGGGAGCCGATCCGGGTGCCCTTGGGCTTGAGCGGGATGGCGCGCAGCTGGATGACCCCGCCGACGCTCTCGACCTCGCTCTCGCGGGGCGCGTAGCCGCTGGCGAGCTTGACCATGGCCTCGTCGACCGGGCCCCGCTCGGGGGCGAGTTCGGTGGTGACCTGGCCGAGGTGGTGCCCGACGAGGTCGGACGCGAGGCCGAGCCGGTGGTAGGCGGAGAGGGCGTTGGGGCTCGCGTACTGGACGATTCCATCGGCGTCGAGCCTGATCAGGCCGTCGCCGACGCGCGGGGACGCGTCCATGTCGACCTGCTGGCCCGGGAAGGGGAAGGAGCCGGCCGCGATCATCTGCGCCAGGTCGGAGGCGGACTGGAGGTAGGTCAGCTCCAGCCGCGAGGGGGTCCGTACGGTCAGCAGATTCGTATTGCGCGCGATGACGCCGAGGACCCGGCCCTCGCGGCGGACGGGGATGGACTCGACGCGTACGGGGACCTCCTCGCGCCACTCCGGGTCGCCCTCGCGCACGATCCGGCCCTCGTCCAGAGCGGCGTCCAGAAGCGGACGGCGGCCCCGGGGGACGAGATGGCCGACCATGTCGTCCTGATAGGAGGTGGGGCCCGTGTTGGGCCGCATCTGGGCGACGGACACATAGCGGGTGCCGTCGCGGGTGGGGACCCACAGGACGAGGTCGGCGAAGGACAGGTCGGAGAGCAGCTGCCACTCCGAGACCAGCAGATGCAGCCACTCAAGGTCGGATTCGCTCAGAGCGGTGTGCTGGCGTACGAGGTCGTTCATGGAGGGCACGTGTGCGAGCGTACCCGCGGGGTCCCCGGGGTGAACCGGCGGTGGCCGGGGGCCGTACTTCGGAGGGTGAGGCCGGGGCGGGGTTCCGGCGGGCCGGGGCGGGCGGCGACCGGCAATGTCCGCGCAATGTCGTCGAACCGATGGACACCGCGAATGGTCTAGTCCACAATGAACGCACCAAGGCTTCCACTCTCCCCGCACAGGAGAGTGGAACGAGGAACCGGTGCTCTCTGCCCTGACTGCGCCGAGACCTCCCCCACGGCCGCGCGGGCCCGCACACCTGCCGGCCGAGCACTCCGGGCTGCGGTGCCCGACGGGTTGAGGGTCCCGTCAGGCGCCGCGGCCCGCGGGTCTGTCCGGGGCCGTGCGGCACGACGACCCCGGAACCAGCGGGTCAGCGAGTCAGCGAGTCAGCGAGTTTCAGTCACCTTCGCCAGCGCCCGAGGGGCGTCCGGGTCCTGGCCCCGTGCGATCGTGACCTCGTACGCGAGCAGTTGCAGCGGCAGAATCTCCAGGATCGGCTGAAGCTCCTCCGGCACCCCCGCCGTGGGCAGGACGAAGCCCGCGGACGCCTCCGCCACCTGGGGGGCCGGGCCCACCACCACCAGGTCCGCGCCCCGGCCGCGCAGCCGGTCGAGCACCGGCTGAAGCGCCTGACCGCCCCGGCCGTCCGTGACCACCGCGATGACCGGGGAGATGTTGTCGACCATCGCGAGGGGCCCGTGCAGCAGATCCGCGCCGGAGTACGACAGGGCGGGGATATAGCTCGTCTCCATGAGCTTCAGCGCGGCTTCCTTCGCCGTGGGGTAGCCGTAGCCCCGTGAGGTGATCACCATGCGCTCGGCGAAGCGGTAGCGGGACGCCAGCAGGCGCACCTCGTCCTGGCGGGAGAGAATCCGCTCCGCGAGGTCGGGCAGGCGCGCGGCGGGCCCGGTCGCCGCGCCGTCGCCGCCGCGCAGTCCCTCCACGAAGAGATAGAGCGCGAGCAGCGACGCGGTGTACGTCTTGGTCGCGGGCAGGGCCTTCTCCGGGCCGGCCAGGATGTCGATATGGAACTCCGCGACCGCCGCGAGCGGTGAGTCCGGGTTGTTGGTGACCGCCAGGGTGATCGCCCCCGCGTCCCTGGCCGCCTGGGTGGACGCGACCAGATCGGGCGAGCCGCCCGACTGGCTGACCACGACGACGAGCACATCCCGCAGGTCGGGGCGCGCGCCGTACGCCGTCGTCGTCGACATGGAGGTCAGCCCGCACGGCAGGCCCAGCCGGATCTCCAGCAGATACTTCGCGTACAGCGCCGCGTTGTCGGACGTCCCCCGCGCGGTCAGCAGCACGAACCGGGGGCCACGGGCCGCGATCGCCGACGCCACCTCCCGGATACGCGGCGCCCCCCGGTCCAGGATCCGCCGCAGCACCGCCGGCTGCTCCACCATCTCACCGGACATGATCCGGCCCGGGCGCTCGCTCTGCTCGGCCGACTGCGTGGCGGACATTCCGGCTGCCTCCAAGTGGCGTGGCGCCGCGCACCGCCCTGCCGGGACCCGGCGCGGCTGCCAGGTCCGGCCGTACCGCGGAAGCGGGGGTGGACGTCGCGTACTGGTGCGACGATCCTACGATCTCCCACCCCGCCCGGCACATCGCCACCGCGTCCACCGAGCCGTACGGAGCCGGGGCAGCGCCCCAGCCCCCGTACGCCGGAGCGACCGGAACCAGCCCCGCCGGCTGTGACCCCGGCGCTCACACACCCCGGCCGGGCGGAGAAAGGCCGGTGCCGGGCGCGATCCCCTCCTGATGCCGCGCCCGGCCACCGGTTCACCCCGGGGCCGGTCGAGCCGGCCCACGCCCCGCTCAGCGGCCGATGATGACCTCCGCCGCCGCCCGCCCGCAGACGGGCGACGCGCCGTAGGTCGCGATGTGCAGTCCTCCGGTCGGCTCGGCCTGCGGCACACCCATCTCGACGACGATGGTGTCCGGGCGGGCGGCCACCACGGCGCCCAGGGTCTCCCCCATCCAGCCGTGCCGGTGGACGTCGCGTACGACCACGACGGTCCGGCGCCCGCCGGCCGCGCCCAGCAGCCGCCGGGTCAGGCCCGGCACCCCGTCCGCCTCGGCCTGACCGCTGGTGTAGGTGTCGCTGTCCGTGCCGGGCAGCAGGCCGGTCAGTTCGGCGGCGGCACCCCAGGGAGTGGCGCTGCCGACCGCGATATTGGCCTCGGGCGAGAGCGTCGCCACATAGACCGGGTCGGCGACCGGAGCGGTGTGCGCGCCACGGGTCACCCGCAGTGCCCGGCGGGCGGCGTCGAGGCCGACCTCGGGGTTGGGTGCCCGCTTCGCGTCGGGCCTCGCCTGTCCGGCCGTCCAGGCGGCGAGGGAGCGGACCCGGGATGCGGCCTCGGCGAGGCGCTCCTCGGGCAGTTCGCCCTTGTGCACGGCGCGTACGAGGGCGTCGGCGAGCGTCATGACGAACGCCTCGTCCTCGGACTCGCCGCCGGTGCAGATCGCGTCGGCGCCCGCGGCGATGGCCATCACGGTGCCCCGGGCCTCGCCGTACGTCTGGGCGATCGCGCCCATCTCGATGGCGTCGGTGACGATCAGTCCGTCGAAGCCGAGGCCGCCCTCGGACCGGGGCGCGCGCAGCAGATCGGTCAGCACCCGGTGGCTGAGCGTCGCGGGGTGCTCGGTGTCGAACGCCGGGGCCAGGATGTGTGCTGTCATCACCGCCTTGACGCCGCTGTCGATCGCGGCCTGGAAGGGCACCAGGTCGCGCTCCCGCAGCAGGGTCTCGGGCGCGTCGATCGACGGGATGCCGTGGTGCGAGTCGGTGGCGGTGTCACCGTGGCCGGGGAAGTGCTTGGCACAGGCGGCGATGCCGACGGACTGGAGTCCCTCCACCCAGGCGGCGGTGTGGCGCGCGCACAGGTGGGGGTCGGCGCCGAAGGAGCGCACGCCGATGACGGGGTTGTCCGGGTTGGCGTTCACATCGGCCGACGGGGCCCAGTTGTAGTTGACTCCGCAGGCGGCGAGGGAGTGGCCCAGTTCGCGGGCGACCGCCCGGGTGACCGCCGGGTCGTCGACCGCGCCGAGTGCGAGGTTCCCGGGCCAGGAGGAGCCGTTGACGACCTCCAGCCGGGTGACATCGCCGCCCTCCTCGTCGATGGCGATGAGCAGGTCCGGGTTCTCCTTGTGCAGTTCGGCCGTGAGGGCCGCCACCTGCTCGGGGTCCTGGCAGTTGCGGCCGAAGAGTGCGACGGACAGCAGCCCCTGGGAGATGGTGCGCCGGATCCAGTCGGGCATGGTCAGTCCGCTGAACCCTGGCTGGAGCACCGCCAGCGCGTCCCGGTGCAGCTGGTCCTGGGCGTACGAGCCACTGGTCGAGAATCCCACCGGGATCATCCTTTCACTGCGCCGTCGGTGAGACCACTGACCGCCCTGCGCTGGAGGAAGACGAAGAGAATGAGGATCGGAATGGCGAAGAGGGTGGAGGCCGCCATCGTCGCACCCCAGTCGTCGCCGAACACCGAGCGGAAGCTGGAGAGCCAGAGCGGCAGGGTCTGGTAGTCGGCCTGCTTGTTGAGCACCAGCACCATCGGGAACTCGTTCCAGGCGGTGATGAAGCCGAACATCGAGGTCGACATCAGTCCGGGCGCCAGCAGCGGCAGAATCACCTTGTAGAACGCCTGCCCGCGGGTGCAGCCGTCGACCATGGCCGACTCCTCCAGTTCCTTCGGCACGGCGGCGACGAAGCCCCGCAGCGTCAGGAGGGTGAAGGGCAGGATCATGACCATGTAGAAGAGGGTCAGCGGCACCAGGCTGTTCAGCATGTCGGCGTCACGCACGATCATGTAGATCGCGATGACCATGACTTCCCAGGGGGCCATCTGGGCCATCATGAAGCCGACGATGAAGCCGCGCCGGCCCTTGAACCGCATCCGCGCGAGGGCGAAGGACGCCGCCAGCGAGATGATCAGCGAGAAGACGACGGCGAGAATGGTGACGGTCAGCGAGTTGCGGACCAGGGTCCAGAAGTTGTCCGCGTCGAGCGCCGACGTGAAGTGCTCCATCGTGGGGTCGGTCGGGAACCAGACCGGGGTTTCGGCGACGATGTCCGGCGTCTTCTTGAACGCCGTCGCGAACATCCAGTACACCGGGAAGACGAAGCCGATGATGAGCAGGGTGGCCGTGGCGTTGGGCCAGATGCGGCCGAGCAGCGAGCGCTTCATCACGCATCCTCCTCTTGCTTCAGAACGATCCGGAGGTAGTACGCGGTCAGCGCCAGCATGATGATGATGGTGAGCATGGCGATGGCGGAGCCCATGCCGAAGTGCTGGTTACCGATGCCCTCGATGTAGGCGTACACGGGCAGGATCTCGGTGAGACGGTCCGGGCCGCCGGCGTTGATCGTGTAGACCTGTACAAACGCCTTGAAAACCCAGATGATCTCCAGGAAGGTCGTGGCGTACAGGAACGGCCGGAGGAAGGGGAGCGTGACCGAGGTGAAGCTCTTCCAGGCGCCCGCGCCGTCGAGCGAGGCGGCCTCGTACAGCTCCTTGGGGATCGTCGTCGTCGCGGCGTAGAGATTGATCGCGACAAACGGGATCGACTGCCAGACGATCAGCAGAGTGACCACGAAGAACGTGGAGAACTGGGTGCCCATCCAGTTGTAGTCGGCCATGGAGGAGAAGCCGATTTTGGCGAGGACCCAGTTGACGACACCGAACCGCGAGGCGAACAGCCACTGGTAGACGGTGGTGGCGGCGACGACCGGCATGGCCCAGGCGAGGACGAGACCGATCAGCAGGGAGACCCTCATGCGTTTGCCGAGCTTGGCGAGCAGCAGGCCGACCAGGGTGCCCAGGATCATGATGAGGACGACGTTGGCAGCCGTGAAGAGGATGGACCGCCCGGTAACCCGCCAGAAGTCCGAACCTGTCAGGACTTCCGTATAGTTGTCGAATCCGTTCCATTCCGTGAGGTGCTGGATCAGCTGCCTCATGTTCAGGTTCTGGAACGACAGGATACCGTTGTTGATCAGCGGGTATCCGAGGAATACCACGGTGACCAGGATCGCGGGCAGTAGCAGCAGATAGGGCAGGAGTGCTCCGGCTCTGCCACGTGCTGGGGGTTTACCTGGTCCCTCACTGGTCCGCCGGTGGACCTCCGTCGGGCCGGAAGGCGGCCGTTCGGTCTGCACGGTCATGCTTGCCATCTCTTCCTGGACGCTAAGGGGAAGCAGAGACTGCGGTAACGCATGTATCGCTGCCGGGGACGGACTCCGGTGGAGTCC
>NZ_JBSGUP010000339.1:0-8758 GCF_053607985.1 Streptomyces sp. NPDC055078 | reverse complement strand
ACACGGGGCGAAGCCGGGAGTCAGGCGGCCGAGCTGCCGCCGGTGCTCGCGGAACTCCCCGAAGAGCCCGAAGAGGAGGAGCTTGAAGAGGAGGACGACGAAGAGGACGCCGCCGCGGCGGCGGGCTTCGCGTCGGAGGACGTGGACTCCGATGCCTTCCCGTCGGACGACTTCGCCGAGGCCCCGTTGGCCGCGGGCGCGCTGCTCGACGACGAGCCGCGGCTGTCGTTGCGGTAGAAGCCGGAGCCCTTGAAGACGATGCCGACAGCGGAGAACACCTTCTTAAGGCGTCCATCACAGGCGGGGCACACGGTCAGGGCGTCATCGGTGAACTTCTGCACCGCCTCAAGGCCCTCGCCGCATTCGGTGCACTGATACTGATAGGTCGGCACTGGTCTTCCTCCTGGCACTCTCACTCAGTGAGTGCTAACGACGGTCCATAGTGACGTATTCCGCTGGATCAGTCCACCGTCACCCGCGGGCGGTGATCCATCCCACTCGCCCCGCGCGCCGCTACTCGCCCTGCCACCTGCGGTGAAAGCCGTGAACGGAGAGTGATCACTGTCGCGAGCGCGAGCACCGTTCCCACCAGCGGAACCACGAATCCGGCGTTCGCGCCCCTCGCGTCCGCGAGCTGTCCGGCCACCGTGACGGCCGTCGCCTGGCCGAGCGCCACCGCGCCCGTCAACCAGGTGAACGCTTCCGTACGGGCCGAGGCCGGCACCAGCGAATCGACGAGCGTATAGCCGCTGACCAGCACCGGAGCTATGCAGAGGCCGACCAGCAGAGCGAGCGCGGCGAGCAGCGCCACCGAGTGCGCCGCCCATAGGGCGGAGGCCGCGAGCGTCAGTCCCGCGTAGCCGAGCACCAGCCGCCGCCGGGGGCCGCTCTTCCAGGCGATGGCTCCGCAGGCGACGGCCGCGAGCATGTTGCCCGCCGCGAATATCCCGTACAGCAGTCCATTGGCCCCCGGGTTACCGATCTCCTCGCTGAAGGCGGTCAGCGAGACCTGCATCCCGCCGAAGACCGCGCCGATACCGAGGAAGGCGACCGCCAGGACCCGTACGCCCGGCACGGAGAGCGCGGAGACGCGGGGGACGGGACCCTCGGCGGACGGACGGCGGACCGCCGGCTGCGTGCGCCGCTGGGCGGCGAAGAACAGACCGCCGACCAGGGTCAGTCCCGCTTCGGCGATCAGACCGGCGGCCGGGTGGACACCGGTGCACAGCGCGGTCGCGAGCACCGGTCCGACGACGAAGGTCAGCTCGTCCGTCACGGATTCGAACGCCGCGGCTGTCGTCATCAGCGGCGACCCGTCCAGTTTCGCGGCCCAGCGGGCACGCACCATCGGGCCGATCTGCGGTACGGAGGCACCCGTCGGCACGGCGGCGGCGAACAGCGCCCATAGGGGGGCGTCACCCAGCGCGAGCGTGATCAGTACCGTTACGGAGACGGTGTGGACGACCACGCCAGGCAGCAGGACCGCGCGCTGCCCGAAACGGTCCGCGAGTTTGCCGCTCTGCGGTGCGCACAGGGCCATGGCGACACCGGTGACGGCGGCGACCGCGCCGGCGCTGCCGTAGGAACCGGTGGTGTGCTGGACCAGCAGGACGATGCCGAGGGTCAGCATCGCGAAGGGCAGCCGTGCGGCGAAGCCCGGGACCAGGAAGGTCCAGGCGCCGGGGGTGCGCAGCAGCCGTCCGTATCCGGGACGGGGGTCTTCGGTGACCGTGGACACCACGGTCCGTGCCTTTCTGCCGCCTGGTGGCGCCCCCGTGGGGTACGGGAGCGGCCGAGAGCTGTCCTCTTGTGCGCGCGGGACTGCGGTGGATACCGGTTGCCCTCGCGCGGAGGTGTTCTCGGCCGCCATACGGTCGCGCCAGCTCTGCGTCAGGCAGAGGTGGTCGATCAGGTATGCGTTCAGGGTACAGGGGCTTGGTGCCCCGGTACCCCCACGATCACCCCGTCCCCAGCCACCCCGCGATCACCCCATCCCCGGCCACCCCGTGGTCACCCAGTCCCCGGCCACCCCGCGATCACCCCGTCCCCAGCCACCCCGCCAGTTTCCCGCCCTGGCCCACCGCGCGCAGGCGGCGTTCGGTCGCGTCCCGTACGGGGTCCGTCGCGACGACCAGGAGTTCGTCGCCGCGACGCAGGACGGTGGTCGGCAGCGGGACGAAACTCTTCTCGTCGCGGACGACGAGGGTGACCGCGGACCCGGCGGGAAGCCGCAGCTCGGCGACCTCGACGCCGTGCATACGGGACTCCTCAGGGATGGCGACCGAGAGGAGATGCCCGCGGAGGAGTTCCAGGGGCGCGGACTCGACGCCGAGGTCGGACGGGGCGCCGGGGCCGAGTTTGAGAGCCTTGGCGAGCCAGGGAAGGGTGGGGCCCTGGACGAGGGTGTAGACGACCACGAGGACGAAGACGATATTGAAGATACGGGCGCTGCCCTCGACCTCCCCCACCATGGGGATGGTGGCCAGAATGATGGGCACGGCACCGCGCAGCCCGGCCCAGGAGAGCAGGATCTGCTCCCGCCGTGGGACACGGAACGGCAGCAGGCTGATGAACACCTCCAGCGGACGCGCCACCATGGTCAGCACCAGCCCCACGATCACCGCGGGCCAGAAGTCGTCCACCAGTTCGTGCGGGGTCACCAGCAGCCCGAGCAGGACGAACATACCGATCTGGGCGAGCCAGCCGAGACCCTCGGCGAAACCCCGGTTCGCGGGGGCGTGCGGGAGCCTGGAGTTCCCGAGGACCATCGAGGCCAGATAGACGGCGAGGAATCCGCTGCCGTGCGCCATGGCACCGGCCGCGTACGCGGAGACCGCGATCGCCATCACGGCGATCGGGTAGAGGCCCGAGGCCGGCAGCGCCACATGCCGCAGCCCGAACGCGCCCAGCCAGCCGACGGCCAGTCCGATGCTCGCGCCGATCGCCAGCTCCAGCGCGATCTTCCCGACGAGGACGTACCACTCGTCGACCGGCCCGGCCGTCGAGAAGGCCACCACCAGGATCACCACAGGGGCGTCGTTGAAGCCGGACTCGGCCTCCAGCACACCCGTCACCCGGGACGGCAGCGGCACTCTGCGCAGTACGGAGAAGACGGCCGCCGCGTCCGTGGACGACACCACGGCCCCGATGATGAGGGCCTGCCGCCACTCCAGTCCGACGAGATAGTGCGCGGCCGCGGCCGTGATGCCCACGCTCACCGCGACGCCGACGGTCGACAGCACGACGGCCGCTGGCAGCGCCGGTTTGATCTCCTGCCACTTGGTGCCCAGACCGCCTTCGGCCAGAATCACCACAAGCGCGGCATAGCCGATCACCTGTGTCAGCGCGGCGTCGTCGAACTTGACGTCGAAGATCCCGTCCTGCCCGATCGCGATCCCGATTCCGAGATACAGCAGCAGGCTGGGGAGCCCACTGCGCGACGAGATGCGGACCGCCGCGACGGCGATGAGCAGCACGAGTGAGCAGATGAGCAGAAGTTCGTTGAGGTCGTGGACAGTCAGTGGCCGATCCTTTCCCTCGCGCCTCTACGTGCCGGATCGTTAATCCGGGCGGCGACACTTCGTTACCTTACCTAATCTTTAACGTTTCCTTGACGCCGGGGATCACCTCCGGGGCTGCTTGTCGCCCGTTCCGCGCCCGCCGATTCCATGACCGGCTTTCGGATACCGCGTCAGGGACGGCGGGGCGCTGCACCTATGGTTGCTTCAGCACTCCAGGACCAGCCTGCGCCTCGAAGGACAGCGATGCCCGCCAACACAAGCGCCTCTTCCCGCAAGAAGAAAAAGAAGGGGCGACGTGCCCGCCTGCTTGTGCTCATCCTGGTGCTGGCGCTCCTGGGCGGCATCGGATACGGCGGCTACTGGGGTGTCAGTACGGTGCGCGCCTCCTTCCCGCAGACCACCGGGACGATCGAGATCGAGGGCCTGAGCGGCCAGGTCGAGGTCAGACGGGACGACTACGGCATTCCGCAGGTCTACGCGGACAGTGACGAGGACCTCTTCCGCGCGCAGGGCTTCGTCCAGGCGCAGGACCGGTTCTGGGAGATGGACGTACGCCGTCATATGACGGCGGGCCGACTCTCCGAGATGTTCGGTTCCGGCCAGGTCGACACGGATGCCTTCCTGCGGACCCTCGACTGGCGGGGAGTGGCGCAGAAGGAGTACGACGAGAAACTCTCGGACGACACGAAGAAGTACCTCCGGGCGTATTCGGACGGGGTCAACGCCTACCTCAAGGGCAAGGAGGGCAAGGAGCTGTCCGTCGAGTACGCGGCGCTCTCCTTCTCCAACGACTACAAGCCCGAGCCGTGGACCCCGGTCGACTCGGTGGCCTGGCTCAAGGCGATGGCGTGGGACCTGCGCGGCAATATGCAGGAGGAGATCGACCGGGCGCTGCTGACCAGCAGGCTGTCCGACAAGCAGATCAAGGACCTGTATCCGCCGTATCCGTACGACCGGAACAAGCCGATCGTACGGAAGGGCGGGATCGATCCCGTCACCGAGAAGTTCGATCCGGACGCCAAACCGTCCGGTGACGCGGGCGGCGGCTCGGGCGGCTCAAGCGGCTCGGGCAACCCGGGCAATAGCGGCACCGGCACCGGCACCGGCAACAGCGGCGGCAGCGGGAACAGCACCTCGGGCGTCGACCCCGGCGGCACCCCCGCCGACGCGGTCGAGGGACTGAACTCCCAGCTCTCCGCACTCTCCGAGAGCCTGGACGCCATCCCCCAGATCCTCGGCCCGAGCGGCAGCGGCATCGGCTCCAACTCCTGGGTCGTCTCCGGCAAGAACACGACGACCGGCAAACCGCTGCTGGCCAATGACCCGCATCTCGCGCCCCAGCTGCCGTCGCTCTGGTACCAGATGGGCCTGCACTGCCGGAAGGTGTCCGATACCTGTCGGTTCGACACCGCCGGCTACACCTTCGCCGGGATGCCGGGCGTGATCATCGGCCACAACCAGGACATCGCCTGGGGCTTCACCAACCTCGGCGCCGATGTCACCGACCTCTATCTCGAAAAGCTCTCCGGCAACAGCTACGAGGTGGGCGGCGAGAGCAGGAAGCTGACCACCCGCAAGGAGGTCATCAAGGTCGCGGGCGGCGACAGCAAGACGATCACGGTCCGCTCGACCGGACACGGACCCCTGATCTCGGACCGCAGCACCGAACTGGAGAAGGTCGGCCAGCAGGCCCGGGTCGCCGATGACGCACCCGACCGGGCCACCGGGTACGGCGTGGCGCTCCAGTGGACCGCGCTGCAGCCGGGCAAGTCGATGGACGCGGTGTTCGCCCTCAACCGCGCGACGGACTTCGACTCCTTCCGCAAGGCGGCCAGGGACTTCGAGGTCCCCTCCCAGAACCTGATCTACGCCGACGCCAAGGGCGCCCATGGCAACATCGGCTACCAGGCCCCCGGCAAGATCCCGGTTCGCGCCAAGGGGGACGGTTCCGTGCCCGTGCCGGGCTGGGACCCGGAGTACCGCTGGAAGAAGGACCCTGTTCCGTTCGACGAGATGCCGTACGCGGAGAACCCCGGGAGCGGCTATGTCGTCACGGCCAACCAGTCGGTCATCGACCCCGAGAAGTACAGGCATCACCTGACCTCGGACTACGGCTACGGTGCCCGCAGCCAGCGGATCATCGACCTCATCGAGGTGAAGACCAAGGGCGGAGGCAAGATCTCCACCGAGGACATGCGCACCATGCAGATGGACAACAGGAGTGAGATCGCCAAGCGCCTGGTCCCGCTTCTGCTGAAGATCAATGTCCCGGACCCGGATGTCCGCGAGGCGCAGAAGCTGCTGGAGGCATGGGACTACACCCAGGAACCGGACTCGGCCGCCGCCGCCTACTTCAACGCCGTCTGGCGCAACATCCTTAAGCTGGCCTTCGGGAACAAGCTGCCGAAGGAACTGCGCGTGGAGGGCGAGTGCCTGAGCGTCCGCCCGGCCGACAGCACGGTCCCCGATGACGAACTCAGCCAGCGGGTGGTGGAGTGCGGCGAGCGCGACGCGGACTCGGCGCAGCCGGACGGCGGCGACCGCTGGTTCGAGGTCGTCTACCGCATCCTCGACGACGAGAAGAGCACCTGGTGGCAATCCCCGCCCAGCCGTACGGACAAGGCCACCACCACCCGTGACGAACTGTTCGCCCGCGCCATGGAGGACGCGCGCTGGGAGCTGACGGCCGAGCTGGGCAAGGACATCTCCACCTGGAACTGGGGGCGGCTGCACCAGCTGACGCTGGAGAACCAGACCCTCGGCATCAAGGGTCCCGGCTTCCTCCGGTTCATGCTCAACCGCGGCCCCTGGAATCTGGGCGGCGGCGAGGCGGCGGTCAACGCCACCGGCTGGAACGCGGCGGCCGGGTACGAGGTCGTCTGGGTGCCGTCGATGCGGATGGTCGTCAATGTCGGCGACTGGGACAAGTCCCGCTGGATCAATCTCAGCGGAGCCTCGGGCCATGCCTACAGCGCGCACTACACGGATCAGACCGACAAGTGGGCCAATGGCGAGCTGCTCAACTGGCCCTTCGGCGACGAGGCGGTCAAGGCGAACACCGTCGACACGCTGACGCTGAAGCCCGCGGGCGGCTCGGTCGGCCAGTAGCGGGCTGCGGGCCCGGACACCGGGCACCGGACAAGGCGGCAGCAGAGCAGCAGGCAAGGCAGCGGCCGGGGCAGCCGTCCCGGGTCAGCCGAAGCGCCGGACCCCCTCCGGTGTGACGACAGCGTGTACGGGGTGGTCGTGCGGTTCCTCCGGGACCCGGGCGACCACCTCGTTCCCGTACAGCAGCACCACCAGCGCGGGCTCCGCCCCGGCCGCCGCCAGCCGCGCGAGCACCCGGTCGTACGAGCCGCCGCCGCGCCCCAGGCGCATTCCGCGCCGGTCCACGGCGAGCCCCGGAAGGAGTACGGCATCGGCCTCCAGCACGGCGTTCACACCGAGCCGCTCCCCGTCCGGCTCCAGCAGCCCGCGCCCGGCGGGCACCAGCCGCCCGGCGCCCCGGTACACGCCCCAGTCCAGGTCGTTGTCGGCCAGCAGGACCGGCAGCAGGACCCGTACGCCCCGGGTGAGCAGCGCGTCGAGCAGCGCGCGCGTACCGGGCTCGCGCCCGACAGAGACATATGCGGCGACGGTGGCGGCTCCGGTCAACTCCGGAAGATCCAGGGCGTGTCGGGAGAGAACCACGGAAGCGTTCCGTACGTCCTCAGAAGACAGAAGACGTCGGGCGCCGAGAAGGCGACTTCGAAGCGCCCTCTTTCCGGACATTTCATCGCTCATTAGGTACTCGCAAACGTCATATATACGCTGTATCAGAACGAAGTTAACCGGAAGCTCATCTTCTGCCCATACGTGCCCCTTACCTACCGGATACTGTGCTGAATATGACTGAGTCGAACCCCAGGATCAGCAAGGCGGTGATCCCCGCCGCCGGCCTCGGCACGCGGTTCCTGCCCGCCACCAAGGCCACGCCCAAGGAGATGCTGCCTGTTGTCGACAAACCGGCGATCCAGTACGTCGTCGAGGAGGCGGTCGCGGCCGGCCTCTCCGACGTACTGATGGTCACCGGCCGCAACAAGCGTCCCCTTGAGGACCACTTCGACCGCAACTACGAGCTGGAGGAGGCGCTGACCCGCAAGGGCGACGCCAACCGTCTCAAGCGGGTCCAGGAGTCGAGCGACCTCGCCACCATGCACTATGTGCGCCAGGGCGACCCGCGCGGCCTCGGCCACGCCGTCCTGTGCGCCGCGCCGCATGTCGGGGACCAGCCCTTCGCGGTTCTCCTCGGCGACGACCTGATCGATCCGCGCGATCCGCTGCTCGCGCGCATGGTCGAGGTCCAGGAGCGCGAGGGCGGCAGCGTCGTGGCCCTCATGGAGGTCGACCCCGCCCAGATCCATCAGTACGGCTGCGCGGGTGTCGAGTCCACCGGCGAGGCCGATGTGGTCAGGGTGACCGAGCTGGTCGAGAAGCCGGACCCGGCCGACGCGCCGAGCAATCTCGCGATCATCGGCCGCTATGTCCTGACCCCGGCGATCTTCGCGATACTCCGGGAGACCCGTCCCGGCCGGGGCAATGAGATCCAGCTGACCGACGCGCTCGAAATGCTCGCCGAGGACGAGAAGATCGGCGGGCCGGTGCACGGCGTCGTCTTCAAGGGCCGCCGCTACGACACCGGTGACCGGGGCGACTATCTGCGGGCGATTGTCAGACTCGCATGCGAACGTGAAGACCTGGGACCCGAGTTCCGCAACTGGCTCCGTCGCTATGTGACCGAGGAGATGTAGGCCGTGAGCAGCACGATCTGGTCGGTGGACGACCACCTGGAGGACGTCCTCGCGGCGATCCGCCCGCTCGACCCGATCGAGCTGCAGCTGATGGACGCGCAGGGCTGCGTCCTGGTCGAGGACATCACCGTCCCCGTCGCGCTGCCGCCCTTCGACAACAGCTCGATGGACGGCTACGCGGTGCGTACGGCCGACATCCAGGGGGCCACTGAGGAGTTTCCCGCCGTCCTCACCGTCATCGGCGACATCGCGGCCGGGGGCGGCGCCCTGCCCGAGGTCGGCCCCGGCGAGGCCGCGCGGATCATGACCGGCGCCCCGCTGCCGCCCGGTGCGCAGAGCGTCGTCCCGGTCGAGTGGACCGACGGCGGTGCCGGCGGGGGAGCGGTGACCTCGATGCGCCCGGCCGGGCGGGCCCCTGAGGGCGCGAGCGGCGAGGTCCGGGTGCAC
>NZ_JBSGUP010000338.1:0-8761 GCF_053607985.1 Streptomyces sp. NPDC055078 | reverse complement strand
GGCCGACGACGGGACCCGGTACGCATGCCCGGCAGTGACGTCAGGTGCCCAGCGGTGAAGCGCCCTGGGGCGCCAGCGGGTCGGAAATCAACCCTTGGGCGGCCATGAGCCGGTCACGGGACGCCTCGGCCGCGGCGCGGACGCCGGCCGTGTCGTGCCCCACGAGCTGTCCGCGGAACTTCCGCAGTTCACCGCCGACGAAGACGGTGTCGACATTGCCCGCGTGGGCGAACGAGGTGATCGTGGCGACGGCGTTGGAAGCCGGAGCGGTGTTCAGATCCGTCGTCCGCACCAGGATCACGTCCGCTTCCTTGCCCGGCGTCAGTGACCCGACACGCGAGTCCAGTCCGGCGTTGCGCGCTCCTCCCATCGTGGCGAACTCCAGTGCCTCCTCGGGTGCCAGATGCCTGAGCGAGTCGGGGGGCGCGCCCGCTCCGGCTCTCTCGAACGTACGGCCGCGATGGCCGCTGAGCAGGATCTGCATCTCGGTGAACATGCTGAGGCCGTAGCTCAGTTCGTTGTCGCCGCTGAGCCCGGGGCGCACCCCGGCCGATAGCGCGGCGTCGACCTCCGCGAACCCGGTCCCGAGCCCGAAAGCAGCGTCGGACCTGGGACAGAGGTTGACGGCCACCCCGGCGTCCGCGATGAGGGACCAGGAACCGGCACTGAGGTTGTAGCAGTGGTTGAACGCGTGCCGATGGGTCAGCAGTCCGTCGTCACGCATCCGGCGCAGGACGTCGTCCACCTCCGCCACGTGACTGCCCATCTCGGTCGAGATCCACAACTCGTGCTCGCGAGCGAACCTCCACAGGTCGACGTCTGGTGCCGTGGCGTAGAGACGCAGGGTGATGCGCTGGTCCTCCGACGAGAAGTAGGTGTCCCGGAGCCGCAGCACATCCCGTGGCCAGTTCAGGTCTCCCCGGCCGTCGGTCGGGGAGCCCGACGCATGGACCGCCCGGATACCGGAGTCCCACACGGCCTCGACCGCCGCGTCCGCGTGCCCCGGCGACGGGTTGTTGTACGCGTTGTCGATCATGGTGGTGATCCCGGCGTCCAGCGCCACGAGCGCCGTCGCCAGTGTTCCCACGTAGACGTCGTGCGCGGAGTAGTGCGGCATGTATCCGCCGCGTGTGTAGTTCATGTACGCGGGGAAGTCGAGGACCGGTGCGGTGCCGCGCAGCTGACCCTCCCAGGCGTGGACATGCGCGTCCACGAACCCGGGGAGGACGATGAAGTCGGTGGCGTCGATGACCAGGGCGTCGGCCGGCTCTCGTACCGAGGCGGAGACCTCGGCGATCCTTCCATCTCTGATCAGCACATCGCCTGGGGCGAAGTCTCCGACCTCCGGGTCCTGGCTGAGAACACATCCCCCGCGCAGCAGCACGACCGGCCGGCCGTCACGGGCACGCAGCGCATCGAGCAGTTCGGCGTGGTCACGTGCCGCCTCGGGAGGCGGGGGCGGTTCCGACGGCGGTGCGCCGACGGATCGGAAGCGCCGCTCGGGCTGTGCTCTCTCCTCCATCACTGACACTCCTTCCTGGGCCTGCCGGGCGCCGGTGCCACGACGGGACAGCGGTTCATGATGGCTCCTCCATGGTTGAGCGGCCCCGGACAGCTTCCCGGGCGCGCGGAAAGCACTCGACCGGGCGGGGCGAAACGTTGTGTCGACTCTCGGGAGACCGGCCCGAGCCCGGGACGGTTACTCGACCGGGCGCAGACCACAGAGCCCACGGTCAAGAAGCTCGACAGCACGGTCGCACGACTGGTCGCCGTCCGGATCGGGCTGCGGCAGGGACCGCGCCCCCGTGTCGGCGGCGACCCGGTCCGCGACGGTTGCCGCCACACCGACCCCGATGAGGGCGAGGTGCCGGGCCGGGATGTCGTAGCAGCGAAGGGCGTGGCGGATCGCGCCCGTGACGTCCTCCCGGAGCTCGTCCGCCGTCAGACGCGTCCAGGCCCGTTCCGCGTCCGCGGGGGACCGAGGATGGAACTCGCGCCCACCGGTGTCGTAGTAGAAGTACGGGGCGATCGCCAAGTGGCCCCCAGCGGCGATCGCCCGGCACAACTGCTCGATCCCGGCCGTCAGCCCGAACTCGTCATGGCACACGATCACCGCCGTGCGGGGCAGCGTGCGCGCCTCTCGTACGAACAACGGCGCGGAGGTCCCGTGGTGGCGCCTGCCGCGGTTGGCGGGACCGTGGGCGTGCGCGTGCCCTTGGCCGCTCATGCCGAAGTGGCCCCGGCCACCGCGGGCTGGACGGCCTTGGCCGAGCCGAGCTGCTTGGCCTGCCTGCGCGCCTCGGACTTGATCATGCGGCGCATCCGGACCAGCGCGATGTCGTGCTGGTAGAGGTTCTCGCGGTCCGTCGCGTCCAGCGGCATCGTCTCGGCCATCTCGCGGTCCTGGCCGAGCACATGCCAGTGCCGGGCCTCCAAGCGGTGCTTGTACAGGAACCGCCAGCTGTCCCGCTCCCACCCCTCCACACGACGACACCGCCAGAAGAATCCCGCGTGCTGCGTGGATGACATCGGCGTAAGCGAGGCGACGATCGCGAACGGCCCGCCGGGACCGGCGGTCGGCGGATAGGGAATGTCGAGCAAGGCATGCGGGTAGCCGGTGTCCACCCATTCGACCCAGTCGAAGTTCACGTTCCGCTGGTCCGTCTTCTCGAAGAAGAAGCCCGTCTCGGTGTCGCGGATCTGGAAGGCCGCTTCCTTCTTCCCCTGGGACATCGCATGAGTGTTCCGGTGCAGGAACGCGCCGTGCATGGGGTCCAGCAGATTGTCGAGGGAGACGAGATACGAGCAGTCCCATTCGACGTAGCACAGGAACGCCTCCCACTCGCCCCCCGCGATCGGCAGCGGGGCGCTGAACGGCTTGGGCGGCGCGGACTCGTCGAGGCCGAACCAGGCGAACACCGCGCCGCCGTACTCCACGGCCTCGAAGGTGCGCACCGCCCGCTGGCCTTCGAGCGCGCACCCAGGACTCCCCGGCACCGAGACGACCACGCCCTGGGCATCGACCTGTACTCCGTGGTAGTTACAGGCGACCCGGTCGCCCATGTGGACACCGATCGACAGCCGGGCGGCCCGGTGGGGGCACCGGTCCTCCTGCACGTGGATCTCGCCCTTGCTGTCACGCCACAGCAGGAGCTGTTCACCTGCCCTGTCGATCCTCACCAGCTCGCCCGGCGCGATCTGCGAGGAGGGACAGAGCCCGTACCAGCGATCGCGCAGCCCGAGGGCGAAGAGGTCGTCGGGGGTCCAGGTGCGCACGGTGCGGTCAGACACGGCCGTTCGTCTCCTTCTCGCCCAGGCGGGCCAGTTCGTCGCGGAAGCTTCTCTCGTCCCAGTCCTCGCCGTGAGCGGGCCGCACACCGGACGTGTTCAGCTCTCTGACGATGCCGGGAAGGTCGTGGATTCCCTGACCGTAGATCCCCTCCAGGACGTCGGCCAAGGCATGTTCATAGCTGGTGGTCTCTCGTGACCTGCTCTGAACAGCTACATTTCTCAGTTCCATATCGGGTCCCTGTGGTTGTCTGTCAAAAGGAACGCGGAATCTGCCCGGGAACCGGTACTCCCCCGTGAGAGTCCGCGCATCGCGGGCACCGGTCAGATGTCGAGTGTCAGCTCGGGTGTCCTGCTGCGGGAGACGCAGATCATCATGGTGGCCCCGTCCTCGCGTTCGGCCTCCGTGAGCAGCAGGTCCCGATGGTCGGGCACTCCGGACAGCACCTCGGTCTCGCAGGTCCCGCACACTCCTTCCCGGCACGAGGAAGGAACCGGGACTCCGGCTGCCGCGAGAGCGTCGAGCACGGAAGTGCCCGTTTCCACGGTTACTCGCCGTCCGGTACGCCCGCACACCACGTCGAACGGCGGGTCACCGGCACTTCCGGCCACGTCGGCCGTACGGCCCCGGAAGCGCTCGAACCGGACCTCCCGCCCCTCTCCGGCGTGCTGCACGACCGCCTCGATCAGGGCCTCGGGACCGCAGCAGTAGACGTCCGCCCCCGGCCTCTCCGCCAGTACGGATCCGAGGTCCACGGGACGGCCGGCCTCGTCGTCGACATGGAGGACGAGCCGGTCGCCGCACAGCTGCCGCAGTTCGGGGACGAAGGCCATGGACCGGCGTGCGCGTCCGCAGTACAGGACGTGGAGCGCCTGCCCCGTACGGCTCAGCTCCCGGGCCATCGACAGGATCGGGGTGATCCCGATACCGCCGGCGATCAGCAGATACTCGGCGGAGGAGTGGAGCGGGAAGTTGTTGCGCGGGCCCGTGACGGTGAGCGGGAGACCCACCCGGAGCTGCTCGTGGATCCACCGGCTGCCGCCCCGGGAGGCGCGGTCCCGCAGTACGGCGATCGTCCACTCGCCGCCACGGTCGGGATCACCGCACAGCGAGTAGTCGCGGGACAGCCCGTTCGGCAGGTGGACACTGAGGTGGCTGCCCGGTGTCCACCCTTCGAGCGGGACACCGGCGGGATCCCGAAGGGTCACGGAAAGGACATCCTCCGCGAGCCACTCGACACGCTGGACCCGCAGCTCGCGCGGCGCCTCGGCCGTGGAGGCCGACACCGGGGCGACCGATCGTGGTCCAACCTGCACACCACCCATCCGGCATCCCTCCTCCGGCTTATCTTACCACTAAGACAATCAGGCGTTCCGGCCCCTGACAAGCACCTTGTACGGATTCGGCGGGACGGGACAGGCCGGCGGGGACGCCGAGCAGGGCGACCGGAGGCACGCCCGGACCCATGCCCTGCCGACTCGGGCGGGGCGGGACAGGCCGGAGCCACATCCGGACGCCCCGAGCCGCCACGCGGCCGGCGCCACAGCCGCCGACCGAACCCCGCCCCACGCGCACCACCTCGATGGCGACCCGCACCACCGCACCCACTCTTCCGCACACCGCAAGCGGCTCCGGACCGCGAGCACACATCGCACGCCCGGTTCCTGACGATTTCTTGCGCAGACCCTTGACGATTAATACCTTAGAACTAAGACTCCTACTTCGAAGCAGCCTGGCACCAGGACCACCGCCGACCTCGGCACCCCCACCCGCTCGCGGACCTCCGCCCCCAGGCAGTCAGAGCCGGACCTCTCACCACGAAATTACTGCGGCATGAAATGCCTCATGGAGGACATCTGATGAAACGATCGATATCAGCAGGCATGGTAGTTCTTGCGCTTGTCCTCACGGCCTGCGGCGGCGGCGCCACCGGCAAGGACTCCCGGGGAAACACCGCCTTCACCGTGGCGATGCCGTTCGAGAGCTGTACCGCCTGGTGGCCGCTGTACGTCGCCGCTGAGAAGGGTTACTACGAGGAGGAGGGCGTCGCGCCGAAGTTCGAGGGGCTGGACGGCTCCGGGGCAGCCGTTCAGGCGGCACTCTCCGGGAAGGCGGCGCTCGCGCTGAGTGCCGCGGACAACTATCTGACCGCGGTCGACAGCGGCGCGGATCTCAAGGGCTTCTACTCCGTGTACACGGCACAGGCGTTCTCGCTGGTGACACGGGCGGACTCGGGCATCAAGACGCTCAAGGACGTCGCCGACACGAAGGTGGGTATCAGCACCCCCGGCGGCGGAGACGTCACCTACGCGAGTTCACTGCTCAAGATCGGTGCCGATCTGACCGTCGACACCGACTACCAGCAGTTCGCCGTCGGTGAAGGCAGCGCCGCCGCCACGGCCCTGCAGAAGAACGTCGTCAAGACGTACTCCGCATCCTTCTTCGACGAGGAGGTCATCAAGGCCGGAGGCGTCGAGCTGCGCCGTCTCGACGACGCGGATTACCCGCAGGTGACCGGCGGATTCCTGGTGGGAGCGGGCGCCTGGGTCGACAAGAACACCAAGGCCGTCGACGGAATGGGGCGGGCCATCGCGCGGGCCACCCAGTACGGACTGGCCCACCGTGACGAGGTGGTGAACCTGTGCGCGAAGCTGATGCCGGAGGAGGCCAGCGACCGCAAGTTCGCCCGCATCATCGTCGACCGGGTGGCCGAGCTCGCGAAGCCCGCCCCGTCGTCCGGGGGTCGCTTCGGCCACATCGACGAGAAGGGGTGGGCGAAGTACCGCAAGGCCCTCATCGATCTGAAGATCGTCGGCCGAGGTGCGGCCAAGGCGGATGTCGACAACTCCCGTGTCGACGCTTGGAATCGGTGAAGACCCGTGCGAAACGGAGGAACAACCAGATGAGCATGGTGGACAGCGGCACGAGAGAGGTCTCGTCGGTGACGGAGCCGGCGGTGGCCGTGAAGGATGTCGTCAGGACCTTCACCAGCAAGGGGGAGACGGTCCACGCGCTGGGCCCCGTCTCGCTCGATGTCCAGCGGGGCGACTTCGTTGCCCTGCTGGGACCCTCGGGGTGCGGGAAGACGACTCTGCTGAACATCGCCGCCGGCCTGCTCCCCGTCACGTCCGGAGTCGTCGAGCTCCAGGGCGAACCCATCAGCGGAGTGCCCGAGAACGTGGCCATGATGTTCCAGAAGGCAGTTCTGCTGCCCTGGCGGACGGTCCGGGAGAACATCCTGCTGCCGGTCGAGCTGTCACTGGGCAGGCGCGGGGCCCGCCAGTGCAGAGAACGCGCCGACGAGCTGCTCTCCCTGGTCGGCCTCGACGGCTTCGGGGACCGGCTGCCCAATGAACTCTCGGGCGGAATGCAGCAGCGGGCGGCGATCTGCCGGATGCTCATCCAGGACCCGCAGCTGCTGCTGCTCGACGAGCCCTTCGGAGCACTCGACGAGTTCACCCGGGAGCATATGAACTCCGAGCTGCTGCGGATCACGACGCGCCTCGGGAGTACGTCCCTGTTCGTCACCCACAGCATCAGCGAGGCCGTCTTCCTGGCCGACAAGGTCGTTGTCATGAGCGCCCGCCCTGGTCGCATCGAGGGCGTGGTCGAGGTCGGCCTGCCTGCGGACCGTACCCCGGAGATCGTGACGACAGCGGAGTTCCAGGCGTACGTCAGATCCGCGCGGGATCTCCTGAAAGCCGGACACCAGGCGATCACGAAGTCCGAGGAGCAGTGATGGCACAGTCGACATCGGCACCGGCAGACGCCCGGAACCGGAAGCCCGTGAAACCCTCGTCCGGACTCCTCCGCAGGAAGACCTTCCTCGAACGCGTGCCGACGCCCGTACTGATGACGGTCGCCCTGTCCGTACTCATCGGCGTCTGGCAGCTCGCGGTCTCATTCGGCTGGGTGTCCGAGTACGTGATGCCCACACCCGCCGACACCGCGGCGGCCATGGGGGACGTGGCCGTCAGCCTGACGACCGGTGGTGTGGTGTGGGACAACTTCCTCATCACCCTCCAGGAGATCGTGCTCGGTCTCGCGATCGCCGCCGCGGTCGGAATCATTCTGGGCGTCGCCATCGCCGAGACGGTCCTCGGCCGCAAGGTCCTCCAGCCCCTCATGGTCGCGCTCTACGCGGCGCCCAAAGTGGCCCTGGCACCCGTGTTCGTGGCGTGGTTCGGATTCGGTCTCACACCCAAGGTGGTCATGGCCGCGACGATCGCCTTCTTCCCGATCATGGTCGACACGGCGGCAGGGCTGGCCGGCGTGGACGAGGACCAGGACAAGCTCTTCATGATGAACCGGGCCTCGCGCTGGCAGCGGTTCACAAAGCTGAAGTGGCCGACCGCCCTGCCTTTCGTCTTCGCGGGACTGAAGAGCGGCGCCGTACTCGCCGTCATCGGAGCCATCGTGGCCGAGTTCATGGGCGGCGGTGAGGGGCTGGGCGTCCTGGTGAAGACAGCGAGTGTCGGCTTCGCCCTGGACCGGGTGTTCGCGCTCATCATCCTGCTCTCGCTGATCGCGTTCGCGGTGTACATCCTGGTCGACCTCGTCGAACGCAAGGTCGTGCACTGGCGGGCCACCGGCTTCCTGCCGGCCGAGTCCTAGCCGGGACACCGGGCCCCGGCCTCCGTACCGGATCCGGGGCGGGCGAGGGCGCCGCTCCCGAACGCGGGTGGCCGTGCCCGACAACGGCACCTCGACGCCCCTGCCCGGACGGGCACGGCCGTCGGCCGACTCCCCGGAGCCCCCGCGGCGGGTTCCGAGAGGCACACCCATCGACCAAGTACCAGAGGAGAATCATGGCCGAGGATCAGGGCCAGGACCCACTCGACAACGGGCCTCGAACGACCCGCCGGACGCTGCTCGGCACCGGCATCGCCGGCGGAGCCGGCGTCCTGCTCGCCGGCACTCCAGCCGCTGCCGATCATTCCCGTCCGGAACCGGCCGAGTGGTCCGAGGCGGTCGACGGCCAGGTGACGGCCCGCGAGGGAACCAACATCAGCGTCTCCGTATCGCCGAACGGCCGCTGGATCGCCACCGACGCGCAGGGGTGCCTGTGGATCATCCCGCGCCGAGGAGGTCGCGCACGGCGTGTGGGCACCCGTGTCGACCTGTTCCTCCCCCGGTGGATCGACGACGACACACTGGTGGTCCAGGCATACATATCGGGCTTCTTCCAGCTCTGCCGCGTCCGGACGGACGGCACCCGCTTTGAACAGCTGACGACGGAGCTCTGCGACCATCGCGAGCCGAGTGTCTCGCCCGACCGGCGCGAGATCGCGTTCAGCACGGACCTCGGCGGGCAGTTCGACATCCATGTACTGGATCTCCGTACCCGGGCGGTCCGCCCCTGGCCGGGCATGACCGCCGCCGATGAGTCACAGCCGGCCTGGTCGCCCGACGGCGACGAGATCGCCTTCGTCGTCAACGGCACGGAGATCGTCGCCTCCGACGCCGATGGTC
>NZ_JBSGUP010000337.1:0-8766 GCF_053607985.1 Streptomyces sp. NPDC055078 | reverse complement strand
GTTGCGGGTGCGGTTGGCGTCCAGCGGGATGCCGGGGCCCATCGTCGTCGTCAGGGTCGCCTTCTTGATGTAGCGGCCCTTGGCGGCGGACGGCTTCAGCCGGAGGATCTCCTCCAGCGCCGCGGCGTAGTTCTCGACCAGCTTCGTCTCGTCGAAGGAGACCTTGCCGATGATGAAGTGCAGGTTCGAGTGCTTGTCGACCCGGAACTCGATCTTGCCGCCCTTGATGTCGTTCACAGCCTTGGTGACATCGGGGGTGACGGTGCCGGTCTTCGGGTTGGGCATCAGACCACGCGGACCGAGCACCCGGCCGAGGCGGCCGACCTTGCCCATGAGGTCCGGGGTGGCGACGACGGCGTCGAAGTCCAGACGGCCCTTCGACACCTCGTCGATCAGTTCGTCGGCGCCGACGATGTCGGCGCCCGCGGCACGCGCGGCCTCGGCACGGTCACCGGTCGCGAAGACCAGGACCCGGGCGGTCTTGCCGGTGCCGTGCGGAAGGTTCACGGTGCCACGGACCATCTGGTCGGCCTTGCGCGGGTCTACACCCAGGCGGAAGGCGACCTCGACGGTGCCGTCGAACTTGACTGCGGCGGTGTCCTTGGCGATACGGACGGCCTCAAGCGGGGCGTAGTTGCGCTCCCGGTCGATCTTGGCGTCCGCAGCGCGGTAGAACTTGCTGCGCTTCACTTCTGCTCCTGTGTTCACATCGGGGTGGAGTCGTGGTGCGGACCAGCGCTTGGTCCTGCCACTGAGGTCTGAACGGGGGCTGTCAGCCCTCGACCGTGATGCCCATGGAACGGGCGGTACCGGCGATGATCTTCTCGGCGGCGTCCAGGTCGTTGGCGTTCAGGTCGGGCATCTTGGTCGTGGCGATGTCACGGACCTGGTCGCGCGTCAGCTTGGCGACCTTGGTCTTGTGCGGCTCGCCGGAGCCCTTGTCCACACCCGCGGCCTTGAGGATCAGCTTGGCGGCCGGCGGAGTCTTGGTGATGAAGGTGAAGGACCGGTCGTCGTAGACCGTGATCTCCACCGGCACGACCATGCCACGCTGCGACTCGGTCGCGGCGTTGTAGGCCTTGCAGAACTCCATGATGTTGACGCCGTGCTGACCCAGCGCGGGACCGACCGGCGGAGCCGGGTTGGCCGCGCCGGCCTGGATCTGGAGCTTGATGAGCCCCGTGACCTTCTTCTTCTTGGGAGGCATTGCTCTCTCCGGGTCCTAGTGAGAGTTTCCAGCCAGCCGTCCGATCATCCGGACGGAGGCATACCGCACAACGATAACGGGTATGGCTGCGCGGTTAAAAACCGACAGGTCAGAACGGCCGCGAGGGCCCTTCTGACCTGGTCGGAGGCATGTGTTCCGGGGCGGGTACCCCCGGATGTGCACTCCGGAGGCCGCCTGTGAGCGGCCCGCCGGGTGCTGAGTGCTGAGTGCTCCGCGAGGAGCGAGAGACCTTGGTCCTTCTGGATCAGCCCTACCGGATCAGCTCTACTGGATCAGTTCTTCTGAAATCAGTTCTACTGAAATCAGTTCTTCTGGATCTGGTCGAAGCTCAGCTCGACCGGAGTCTCCCGGCCGAAGATCTCGACCAGACCCTTGACCTTCTTGGAGTCGGCGTTGATCTCGTTGATCGTCGCCTGAAGGGTGGCGAAGGGACCGTCCGTGACCGTGACCGAGTCACCGACCTCGAAGTCCAGCACCTGGACCTCGACCTTGCGGGACGGGGCCGGCTCGCCCTTGGCCTCGGCGGCCTCGCGCGCCGCCTTCTCCTCGGCTTCCGGGGCGAGCATCTTGACGATCTCGTCCAGGGTGAGCGGGTACGGGTCGTAGGCGTTGCCGACGAAGCCGGTGACGCCGGGGGTGTTGCGGACGACGCCCCAGGACTCGTTGGTGAGGTCCATCCGGACCAGGACGTAACCGGGAAGCTTGTTCTGGCGGACGTTCTTGCGCTCGCCGTTCTTGATCTGGACGATCTCTTCCTCGGGCACTTCGGCCTGGTAGATGAACTCCTCGACGTTCAGCGAGACGGCACGCTGCTCCAGGTTCGCCTTCACGCGCTTCTCGTACCCGGCGTAGGTGTGGATGACGTACCACTCACCGGGCAGCAGGCGCAGCTCCTCGCGGAGCGCGGTGACCGGGTCGACCACGGCCTCCTCGGGCTCTGCCACGTCCTGGGCGTCCTGGGCCTCATCGGCCTCTCCGGCTTCCTCAGCGGCGGCATCGGCCGCGGCCTCAGAGTCGGAGTCGGTGTCGGCCTCGGAGTCGGTCCCGGCATCGGGGTCAGTGTCGCCCTCGCCGTGGAGCGCCGCCTCTTCGGCCGGCTCCCCCGCCGCGGCGTCAGCAGCTTCCGCCTGGTCGTCGTCGGCCGCCTCAACGATGTCGAGCTCGTCCTCGGCGGACTCGGCGGGCACGAAGCTCTCGTCGCCTGGCTCAACGGCCTCGTTCAGGTTCGGGTCAGACACGGTGGCTGCTTCTTCCTGGATACAGATGGGTGGAACATGCGAAAGGCTGCCGCCATGCCGACGCCCTCCGCGGGTCAGCCAAAGACGTACTTGACGGCTTCCTGGAATCCATAGTCAATCACGGTCACCAGACCGATCATGATGACGACGAAGATAATCACGACCGTGGTGTACGTCGTCAGCTGGTTTCGCGTGGGCCAGACGACCTTGCGAAGCTCGGCGACAATCTGCCGGTAGAAGAGCGCGAGACGGCCCAGAGGGCCTCGCTTCCCGCGCTTGCCGCCCTTGCGCGACTTCCTCTGGGGCGCCTCGTCCTCGGCATCAGGCGTGTCGATGGAGCCCACGGCGTCCGTCACGTGCTTTCACCTGATTCCGGGTCGTGGCCGTGCCGCGCCCGGTGGAGCCGCACGGCGGTTCATTGAATGTACGTACATGCGCACACAGCCTGGCGAAGGTGTGTGTAGCAGGGCCGGAGGGACTTGAACCCCCAACCGCTGGTTTTGGAGACCAGTGCTCTACCAATTGAGCTACGACCCTTTGTGGCTTCCCCAACCTACCGCATCCGGAGATGTGGTCGGTGCGGGCCAACGACCAGTGAGTGTACGTGGTCGGGGACGTGGCGTCGAACAGCTTGCTCCGCAACGGCTCTTGTCCGCCACCGTCCGCCACCGGTCCGCAACCGGCCTCAGGGCACGCTCCGCTTCCGCGCAGGCCGCCGGGGAGTCCGGCCCGGCGCCTGGGTCAGTGTCCTGGGTCCGTGCCCTGGGTCCGTGCCCTGGGTCTGTGTCCTTAGTCCGCGGCGTGCCGGTGTATCGCTCCGGACACAGGGCACAGCGCGGGGGCCGAATCGCGGGCCGGGTGTCCGTGGGACGAAACACCTGTGCCGGGCGCGAGGGGCGTCTGGGACGATGGATGTATGAGCGCTGCAACCCCTCCCACCGAGCGCCGGGTCTCCGCCCGCGTCGGTTCGATCTCCGAGTCCGCCACCCTCGCCGTCGACGCCAAGGCCAAGGCCCTCAAGGCCGCCGGGCGCCCGGTGATCGGCTTCGGTGCCGGTGAGCCCGACTTCCCGACGCCCGACTACATCGTCGAGGCCGCGATCGAGGCGTGCCGCAACCCGAAGTACCACCGCTACACCCCGGCCGGCGGCCTCCCCGAGCTGAAGAAGGCCATCGCCGCGAAGACCCTGAGGGACTCCGGCTATGAGGTCGACCCCGCACAGGTGCTGGTCACCAATGGCGGCAAGCAGGCGATCTACGAGGCGTTCGCGGCGATCCTGGACCCGGGCGACGAGGTCATCGTGCCCGCCCCGTACTGGACGACCTACCCCGAGTCGATCCGCCTCGCGGGCGGTGTCCCGGTCGAGGTCGTGGCCGACGAGACCACCGGCTACCGCGTCTCCGTCGAGCAGCTGGAGGCCGCGCGCACGGAGCGTACGAAGGTGGTGCTCTTCGTCTCCCCGTCCAACCCGACCGGCGCGGTCTACAGCCGGGAGGACACCGAGGCGATCGGCCACTGGGCCGTCGAGCACGGGCTGTGGGTGCTGACGGACGAGATCTATGAGCACCTGGTCTACGGCGACGCCTCCTTCACCTCGCTGCCGGCGGTCGTGCCCGAGCTGCGCGACAAGTGCGTCGTGGTCAACGGTGTGGCGAAGACGTATGCGATGACCGGCTGGCGCGTGGGGTGGATCGTCGGCCCCAAGGACGTGGTGAAGGCCGCGACCAACCTCCAGTCGCACGCCACCTCCAATGTCTCCAATGTCTCGCAGATCGCGGCGCTGGCCGCGGTCTCCGGGGATCTGACCGCAGTGGCCGAGATGCGTGCGGCGTTCGACCGCCGCCGCCAGACGATCGTCCGGATGCTGAACGAGATCGACGGCGTTCTCTGCCCGGAGCCTGAGGGCGCGTTCTATGTGTATCCCTCGGTGAAGGGGCTGCTCGGCAAGGAGATCCGCGGCACCCGCCCGGGGACGTCGGTGGAGCTGGCCGCGCTGATCCTGGACGAGGTCGAGGTCGCGGTGGTCCCGGGTGAGGCGTTCGGCACACAGGGGTATCTGCGGCTGTCGTACGCGCTGGGCGATGAGGACCTGGCCGAGGGCGTCTCGCGCATCCAGAAGCTGCTGGCGGAGGCCACGGACTGAGGCCACGGACTAAGGCGGCTGAGGCTGCCCGGCATTCCGGATACGGACGGCCACTGGTGCGGGAACGATCCCGCACGGGTGGCCGTTCGTGCGTTCGGGCAAGCGCCCGATCAGGGAAACCGGCTGCCTCCCGGCTCGGCCGTGCGGCAGGATCCTGGGATGGAGCACGTACGTGACGTAAGCCGGTTGCCCAAGGCTCATCTGCATCTGCACTTCACCGGGTCGATGCGCCCCACCACCCTGCTTGAGCTGGCCGACAAGTACGGCGTCCGGCTGCCCGACGCGCTGACCGGCGGGGAGCCCCCCAGTCTGCGGGCCACCGACGAGCGCGGCTGGTTCCGCTTCCAGCGGCTGTACGACATCGCGCGCTCCTGTCTCCGCTCCCCCGAGGACATCCGGCGGCTGGTGCGCGAGGCCGCCGAGGAGGATGTCAGGGACGGGTCGGGCTGGCTGGAGATCCAGGTCGACCCGACGTCGTACGCCCCGACGCTGGGCGGTCTGATCCAGGCCATGGAGATCATCCTGGACGCGGTCGACCGCGCCTCGCGGGAGACCGGTCTCGGGATGCGGGTGCTGGTGGCGGCGAACCGGATGAAGCATCCGCTGGACGCCCGTACCCTCGCGCGGCTCGCGGTGCGGTACGCCGACCGGGGGATCGTCGGCTTCGGTCTGTCCAACGACGAACGCCGGGGCATGGCGCGGGACTTCGACCGGGCCTTCGCGATCGCGCGGGCGGGCGGACTGCTCGCGGCGCCGCACGGCGGCGAGCTGACCGGGCCGTCGTCCGTACGGGACTGTCTGGACGATCTGGGCGCGGCACGGATCGGGCACGGCGTACGGGCGGCGGAGGACCCCCGGCTGCTGCGGAGGCTGGCCGATCGCGGGGTGACCTGCGAGGTGTGCCCGGCTTCGAATGTGGCGCTGGGGGTGTACGACAAGCCCGAGGACGTACCGCTGCGGACGCTGTACGAGGCCGGGGTGCCGATGGCGCTGGGCGCTGACGACCCGCTGCTCTTCGGCTCGCGGCTGGCCGCCCAGTACGAGTTCGCCCGGCAGCACCACGGTTTCACGGACACCGAGCTGGCCGAGCTGGCCCGGCAGTCCGTACGCGCCTCGGCGGCGCCGGAGGATGTCCGGAACAAGCTGCTGGCGGGGATCGACGACTGGCTGAGCGGCGCCTGAACCGGCCGCCAGGGACTGGTTGACTGGTGAACCGCCTGGCTGGGGCCGGTTGCCTGGCGGGCCCGCCAGGGACCGGCCGGCGGAGCGCTCAGCTCAGTCCCTGAGGGGCGGCATGATCCCGTTCAGAATCGTCCGGGCGAGGCCCGTGGCGAACTCGTCGAGCGGCGGGGCCGGTACCCCGCCCTCCGCTTCGTCGTAGGCGAAGGCCCGGTGGGTGCAGGCGCCGAGCAGGAGTGAGGCGGCGGCGTAGGTGTCCGCGTCGGCGCCGCCGCGGCCCGCGCGCTGCTCGGCGCGGAGATAGGCGTCCAGGCCGTGGATCGGTTTGTGCGGCCCGGTGCCCATCGCGCGCAGGGCCGCTTCATGGCGGTTCTTGAGCGGCGGATCGGCGTAGAGCGAGGCGGCGATCGGCACGGTCTGGGCGTAGAAGCGCGATGCCTCGCGCACGACGTCGGCGAGGTTCTGCTCCAGGCTCCCTTCGCCGGGCCGGTCGGTCAGCTCGCTCAGCAGCGGGCCCAGCTTCGGCAGCCGCTCGCTGAGGACGGCGATGAACAGCTCCTCCTTGCTGGAGAAGCTCTTGTACAGCGCGGCTTCCGAGCAGCCCGCGGCTCTGGCGATCTCCTTGGTGGTGGTGCGGGCGAGGCCGAGGTTGAGCATGAGGTCGTGGGCGGCGTCGAGGATGCGGGCGCGGGCGGGTTTCTGCCCGGGTTGTTGCCCGGGTTTCTGTCCGGGTTTCCGTACAGACTTCTGCCCAGCTGTCTGTACGGCTTCCTGTGCGGGCTTCTGGGCGCCTTCCTGGGCGGCCTTCTGTACGGCTTCCTGGGCGGCCGGTTTCTGCATGGCTCCTCGATTCTCCGGGCTTGTGGGCGTTGCTGAGCCGGGTTCAGCCGGGTTCAGCCGGGTTCAGCCGGATTCTCCGGGTTCTCCGGCCGGTTCCGGGCAGATCGGCTTGACGGGTGGGTGAGTACTTACCCACTCTAGGGGTGAGTGAACGCTTACCCACCTTGGAGGTGTGACCGATGAGGCTCACCGTATTCGGCGCGACCGGCGGTATCGGCCAGGAGATCGTCAAGCAGGGTCTGGCGGCCGGGCACGAAGTGACGGCGGTGGTGCGCGACCCGGCGCGGCTCACCGTCACCGGCTCCGGGCTCACGGTGTTCCCGGCCGATCTGACGAAACCGGAGTCCCTGCGTCCGGCGGTCGCCGGCCGTGACGCGGTGCTCTCCGGGCTCGGGGCACGCAAGATGTCCGACTCCGGGATCACCACGAAGCTGACCCGTTCGGTCCTCACCGCGATGGACGCGGAGGGCACCCGTCGGCTGCTGGTGGTCTCCGCCGCACCGCTGGCCCCGGTCCATGGGCTGGCGGACCGGGCGGTGTACGCCGTACTCAGCGCGGTGCTGAAACGGATCTACGACGATCTGCGGGTGATGGAGCGGGACCTGGCCGCCAGCGCCACCGACTGGACCGCGGTACGTCCACCCCAACTGCTGGACAAGCCCCTGACCGGCAGGTACCGAACAGTCATCGGCGGCAATCCGCCCGGAGCCCGGAAGATCTCCCGCGCGGATGCGGCCCATGCGATGCTCGCGCTGGTGGCGAACCCCGACGCGGTGAAGCAGGGCGTCGGAGTGGCGTACTGACCGCGGGCCACGGTTCCGACAGCATGCCGCCTGTTCCGACCGCATGCCGGGTGTTCCGACGGCCCTCCGACGGTTCGGACCACCCGCGACGGTTCGGACCGCCCGCCGGGCGTTCTAAAGGCTGACGCCGACGGTCACCGGCTCATTGACCAGGGTGACTCCGAAGGCGTCCCGCACCCCCGCCACCACCTCGCGGGCGAGGGCGAGCAGATCCTCGGTGGTGGCCTCGCCGCGGTTGGTGAGCGCGAGGGTGTGCTTGGTGGAGATACGGGCCGGGCCGCAGCCGTACCCCTTGGTGAACCCGGCCTTGTCGATCAGCCAGGCAGCGGAGGTCTTCGTCCGCCCGTCGCCCGCCGGGTACGCGGGCGGGGCGGCCCCGTCGCCGAGGCGGGTGCGGACGCGGTCCAGGAAGGCCGCGTACTGTCCGGCGTCCAGGACCGGGTTGGTGAAGAACGATCCGGCCGACCAGGTGTCGTGGTCATCGGGGTCCAGGACCATGCCCTTGCGGGCGCGCAGGGCGAGGACGGTGCGGTGAACGGCGTCGATGCCCTTGCGTTCACCCGGTTCGGCGCCGAGGGCGCGGGCGGTCTCGGCGTACTTGATCGGGCCGGAGAGCCCCCGCGCATCCTCCAGCTCGAAGCGGACCCGCAGGACCACATAGCGGTCGGGGTGCTGCTTGAAGAGGCTGTGGCGGTAGGAGAAGGCGCAGTCGGCGTTCGCGAGGGTGACCGTCTCCCCGTCACGGCGGTCGTAGGCGACGACCTCGGTGATGGTCGAGGAGACCTCCTGGCCGTACGCGCCGACGTTCTGGATGGGCGTCGCGCCCGCCGAGCCCGGGATTCCGGCCAGGCATTCGATGCCCGCGAGGGATGCGGCGACGGTCAGGGCGACCGCCTCCGCCCATACCTCGCCGGCCGCCAGCTCCAGCCGGGTGCCCCCGAGCCGCACCCCCTTGGTCGCGATGCGCAGGGCCGTGCCGTCGAAGCCCTTGTCACCGATGACCAGATTGCTGCCGCCGCCGATGATCAGCAGCGGGGTGCCGGAGGCGTCCGCCTCGCGTACGGCGGCGACCACCTCGTCGTCCGTGGTGGCGGTGACGAGCCGGGTGGCGGGCCCGCCGAGCCGGAAGGTGGTCAGGGGGGCGAGGGGGGCGTCGTGATGTTCCTGCACGGGCACAAGGGTACGGTCCATGGCCCCCTCGACCCGGCCCGACCCGGCCCGACCCGACTCGGCCCGGTCGGGGCCACGGACCGGCCGTGGACATACGGCGGTACGGGCCTACCCGCCGACGAGCGGCCCTCAGGGCGACAGGTAAGGGGCGCCCTCAGTAGAGGG
>NZ_JBSGUP010000336.1:0-8775 GCF_053607985.1 Streptomyces sp. NPDC055078 | reverse complement strand
CCTGTGTGAGAAATTGTGAGAAACGATCTCTTCCGAGATCTCTCACATGGCTGCTGACCAGCAGATATATGTGGTCGCGTAGAACAGTAGGCAGATTCTACTGTCGGTCCGCGCAGGTCGGCGCCCCGGTCCCGGTCCCGGCCCCGGTCCCGGCTGCGGTCCTGTTCCTGTTCCTGTTCCTGGTCCTGTTCCCGGTACCGCCTTGATACGAGGAGGTGCCGGGAACGGCGGCCGGTGGGGCGCCACGGGTGCGGGAGTCGTTTCTTCTACAGCGTCGGCGGTTCATACGGCTCTTCTACGGCGTCGGCGGTTCGTACGGCAGCAGCTCGGGCCGCTTCGCCGACAGACCGTCCCCCGAGGACCGCCCGGTCAGCCTGCGGCCGATCCACGGCCCCAGGTGCCGGCGCGCGAACCGCAGGTCGGCGGCCCGCCGAGCGGCCCAGCGCACCGGGTCCGGGGAGGGGAGCGGGGTCCGCCAGTCGGCCGCGCCGTCGAGCCCCAGCGACTGCCAGACGGCCTCGGCCACCCGCCGGTGCCCCTCCTCGGTCAGATGCAGCCGGTCCGCGTCCCACAGCCGCTGATCACCGAGCGCTCCGGAGCCGTAGAGATCGACCACCAGGGCCCCGTGCCGGGCCGCCAGCACATCGATATGGGCGTACAGCTCCTCCATCCGGGGGCGGAACCGTTCCAGCACCGGGCCCGTGCGCCCGGGGCTGCGCATCAGCACCAGCTGTCCGCACGACGGCGCCAGCTTTCCCACGGCCTCCTCCAGCAGCCCGCGCACCCGGCCCATGTCGCATCGTGGCCGGAGTGTGTCGTTGAGGCCGCCGACCAGTGTCACCAGGTCCGCGCGCATCGAGGCGGCCACGCCCACCTGCTCATCGGCGATCTGGCCGATCAGCTTGCCGCGCACCGCGAGATTCGCGTACCGGAAGCCGGGAGTCCGCCCGGCGAGCCGGGCCGCGAGCAGATCGGCCCAGCCCCGGTACGAACCGTCGGGCATCAGGTCGGACATGCCTTCGGTGAAGGAATCGCCTACCGCGACAAAGCTGGTGTAGTCGGTACTCGTCTCCATGGCAGAAAAACCCTACCCGACAGTAGGATTCAGTCGTACGGAATTACGGCGGAGTGCGGGTCAAGGCACGCGCCACCGGACGGCTCTCAGGTGATCACGCTGCTGACCATGGCTGTGTGGTACATCATCCAGCCGATGCACAGATGCGGGTTTCCGCCGTAGCTCGTCAGCCGGGCGAAGCCGCTCGCCGGGAGGTACCGGTACCCCGGCGGCGGATCGGGCCGGCCGCGCTGGGTGTAGCAGTGGGAGACCGCTCCGGGGGACGGTGTCAGCGCCGCGGGTTCTTGGGGGTTGTACGGGCTGTCGAGGTCGATGACCTCGCGCACCAGGCCCGAGGGCTTCATCGCGGTGATGAACCTCCGCAGGGCCAGGATGCCCGAGCCGAAGGAGGTGACACCGACATCGGTGAGATCCTGCGGCGGGAGCGGCGGGACCGGCGGCAGTGACGAGGAGGGCTCGGGGATCAGCGCGGTCCGGACGGCCGCGAGGACATGGCTGAGCGTCGCCACCGGATCGGCGGTGAACATGTTCTGGGCGCCGCCGGGGGCCAGCGCGACCATGGTGGTGAAGGGAACCAGGAGGGGGACGCGCCGTGCCGCCGCCAACTGGCCGCCCTGGAGGGCGACGTACCGCTGCAAGCTGCCGGACCAGCCCCCGCCGAAGGACGGGTAGTCGAGGTCCAGGGCGTGGACGACGGGCGGGTGCGGGGCCCGCCGGGCCTGCACGACGGCGGGATGGAAGAAGACCTGCGCCTTCGAGAAGTCGGTGGTGCCGAACGGCACGGCGGCGCCGATCCAGTACGTCGCATCGCCCTTGGTCACCTTGAGCAGCAGCTCATGGATCGTCGTGGTGAGCGGGAACTCCTCCAGGAGACCGCCCGCCGGCACCGGCTTGATCACGGGATGGGTGACGGGGTGGGCCCGTGTCAGGGCGACCGGGTTGGACTGGGACACCGTGATGGCCATGGTCCTCGCCTCGGTCACTCGGTGACGACGCAGGCAGCGGGGGCGCCCGCCCCCATGACTCCAGGAGACATCCGCGCCCCGGCCCCGGCAACCGGTGCGACCGGACTGCCGGGGCGGTGGCGTCCGGTCGCCGTCCCGGTCGTACGACACGCCCCTGAGGGGC
Organism: Streptomyces sp. NPDC055078; assembly: GCF_053607985.1. NCBI lineage: Bacteria > Bacillati > Actinomycetota > Actinomycetes > Kitasatosporales > Streptomycetaceae > Streptomyces > Streptomyces sp. NPDC055078. Next base: position 6,572 of record NZ_JBSGUP010000336.1, on the reverse strand, counting down.
CGGCCAGCCCCTAGTCGCGCCTGCCGACCAGCTCCCGCAGGACGTCCTCCATCGTCACCAGCCCCTCCGGCGTACCGTCCTCGTCCAGTACGGCCGCCAGATGGGTGCGGCTGCGCCGCATCGCGGTCAGCACATCGTCCAGTGGTGTCGCCCCGCGCACCCGGGCGATCGGGCGCATCGCCGTGACCGGGAAGGGCACATCGCGCGGAACCGCGTCGAGCGCGTCCTTCACATGGAGATAGCCGAGAATGCTGCGGCCCGCGTCGACCACGGGGAAGCGGGAGTACCCGGACTCGGCCGACAGCAGCTCCAACTGCTCCGGAGTGGTCCCGGCCCGTGCGTACACGACCTGCTCCACCGGCATCACCACGTCCCGCACCGGGCGGCGGCCCAGCTCCAGGGCGTCGCGCAGCCGTTCGGCCGAGCGGTCGTCCAGCAGTCCGGCCTCGCCCGCGTCCCGCACCATACGGGCCAGTTCGTCGTCCGAGTAGGTGGCGGCGACCTCGTCCTTGGTGTCGACCCGCAGCAGTTTCAGCAGGGCGTTGGCGAAGGCGTTGATCGTGAAGATCACCGGGCGCAGCGCCCGCGCCAGCGCCACCAGCGGCGGGCCGAGCAGCAGCGCGCTGCGCGTGGGCTCGGCCAGCGCGATGTTCTTCGGCACCATCTCGCCGAGCAGCATGTGCAGATAGGTCGCCAGGGACAGGGCGATCACGAACGAGATCGGATGGACCGCGCCGTGCGGAACCCCCATCGCGTCGAACGCCGGCTCCAGCAGATGCGCGATCGCCGGCTCCGCGACGATACCCAGGATCAGGGTGCACAGGGTGATCCCGAGCTGAGCCGCCGCCAGCAGCGCCGACACATGCTCAAGCCCCCACAGGACGCTGCGGGCCCGGCGGTTCCCCGCCTCGGCCTCCGGTTCGATCTGGCTGCGGCGTACGGAGATCAGAGCGAACTCCGCGCCCACGAAGAAGGCGTTGACCACCAGGGTCAGAAAACCGATGAGCAACTGGATCGCGATCATCGCCGTACCTCCCCGGGGGCACCGGAGCCCTTGCCGGACCTGGCAGCCGGGCCGGCGGCGGGTCCGGAACCAGAAACGGGCCCGGAGCCCGAGCCGGACCCCGTATCAGCGGAGCCCGGGCCGGGTCCGGAGACCGCGTCGGACCGGGACCCCCGAACCCCGCGTTCCGGATCCGCGCCGGACGGGGACGACGGCCCGGAGGAGCGCTTGGACGACTGCCCGGACGACGGCTTGGACGACGGCTTGGACGACGGCCCGGACCCGCGCCGGTGGCCCGCAGCGCCCGAGGTCGCCCCACCGTGCTCCGGCGATTCGTCGTCCGACGGCAGGGGCGCGTGCATCAGCACGCGTGCCGCGCGCCGCCCGGCGGCGTCGACCACATCGAGCCGCCAGCCCTGGAGGTCGACCCGGTCGCCCTCGGCGGGGATGCGCCCCAATTCGGTGGCGAGCAGCCCGGCGAGCGTCTCGTACGGACCCTCGGGCACCTTAAGGCCGACCCGTTCGAGCTGGTCGGTACGGGCCGCGCCGTCGGCCGACCACAGCGAGCGGCCGTCCGCGTCCTCACCGGCCGGCGCCAGGTCGGGCGTCTCATGCGGATCGTGCTCGTCCCGCACCTCGCCGACGACCTCCTCGACGATGTCCTCCATGGTCACCACGCCGGCCGTGCCGCCGTACTCGTCGATGACGACGGCCATCGTGGACCTGCCGCCCAGCCGGTCCATCAGCCGGTCCACGGTGAGGGTCTCCGGCACCAGCAGCGGCTCGCGCAGCACCTCGGAAACGCTCTGGCGGCGACGGAGGTCGGCCGGGACGGCCAGGACGTCCTTGATGTGCGCGATACCGACCACGGTGTCCAGATTTCCGCGGTAGACGGGGAAGCGGGAGAGCCCGGTGGCCCGGGTGGCGTTGGCGACGTCCTCGGCCGTGGCCTGCACTTCGAGCGCCGTGACCTGGACGCGCGGGGTCATCACGTTCTCGGCGGTCAGCTCGGCCAGGCTCAGGGTGCGGACGAACAGTTCGGCGGTGTCCGCCTCCAGCGCGCCTTCCTTCGCCGAGTGCCGGGCGAGCGCGACCAGTTCCTGCGGGCTGCGGGCCGAGGCCAGCTCTTCGGTCGGCTCCATGCCGAGCCGGCGCAGAATGCGGTTGGCGGTGTTGTTCAGATGGCTGATGAGCGGCTTGAACGCCGCGGTGAACAGCCGCTGCGCCGGGGCCACGACCTTCGCCACGGCGAGCGGGGAGGAGATGGCCCAGTTCTTGGGGACCAGCTCACCGACGACCATCAGGACGACGGTGGAGAACGCGGTGCCGAGGACCAGGGCGATCGATGAGGCGGCGGAGGGGGACAGGCCGAGATCCTCGACGGGACCGCGGATCAGCTTGGCGATCGAGGGCTCGGAGAGCATGCCGACCACCAGATTGGTGACGGTGATGCCGAGCTGCGCGCCGGAGAGCTGGAAGGTGAGGCCGCGTACGGCCTTGAGGGCGCTCGCCGCACCCCGGTCGCCGCGCTCGACAGCGCGCTCCAGATCGCCGCGCTCGACGGTGGTGAGAGAGAACTCCGCCGCGACGAAGACACCGCAGGCGAGCGAGAGCAGCACTGCCACGATCAGGAGGAGCACTTCGGTCATCGGGTCACCTCCGTCCCATGATCGGGCAGGGGCGGGGGGAACGCTCGATGTCTGCTACTGGGAGGCTCGTCCATGGACGGACGCTCACACCTTTCGTACGGAGAGTGATGATCCCCCCATCGTAAAGGACCGGCAAAGTCCGTCGACAGGGAGGATCGGACAAGAGTAACCAGCTCTGTCCGGCACTCAAGCCTCTCGGAGGTCAATCCTGAGTGCGCGCCGCCGCACCGTACGGCTTCACCCAGCGTCGCCAGTGGTCCTGGCGGCGGTAGCCGGCCGAGGCCCAGGCCCGCTGCGCCCGCTCGTTGGCCTCCAGCACCATCGCGTCGCCGCGTCGCCCGCCGACGGCCCGGAACCGCAGCTCCGCGGCGTCCAGCAGCGCCCGCCCGATGCCCCGGCGGCGGTACGCGGGCAGCACCGCGAGCCGGTAGAGCGAGCAGCGCCACCCGTCGTATCCGGCGATCACCGAACCGACCAGCCGGTCATCGGCCTCGGCGAGAATCAGGGCACCGGGGTCGCGGTCGATCAGCCGGGTGACGCCGTCGATGTCGTCGGTGATGCTCGTGCCCTCGGCCGCCTCCTTCCAGAAGGCGAGTACGGTCCCCGCCTCGCCGGGCCTCGCGGTGCGTATCAGCGGCGTCGGCGGCGTGAGAGGTGTCCGCGCTTCCGGCGGTACGCGGGGCGTCTCCGGTGTCTGTGGGTTCGGCGGTCCCTGCGGTCTCTGCGGGTCGGTCACAGGCGCTCACTCGTCCGCGAACGGGCGGCGGGCCACCCCCAGCGCACAGAAGGACGTCGGGGTCCGCAACCCTCGCTCGGGCACCCGCAGCCGCCGGTACGTCCCGAGCTGGAATCCGGCGGACTGGATCTCCCCGACGATGTCCCGCCCGGTGTGACAGCCGCCGAACAGCAGCGGCCACACCGTACGGTCCAGGGCTCGCTGGGTCCGGGCCATCCCGGCCGAATCGGCCCGGCCGTGCTCGAAGAACCGCAGCTCACCGCCCGGCCGCAGCACCCGCTTGACCTCGGCGAGGGACCGTGGCAGATCCCGTACGGAACAGAGCACCAGGCTCACCACGGCCGCGTCGAACGCCTCGCTCTTCACCGGCAGCGCCTCGGCCGCCCCCGGCACCACATCCACCGGGACTTCGGCCCGGCGGGCCCGCTGCACCGCCAGCGCGCGGAGGGTTCGCTCCGGTTCGATCGCGACGACCTCGGAGACGGCAGAGGGGTAGTGCGAGAAATTCAGTCCGTTGCCCGCGCCGATCTCGATGACCCGGCCGGAGAGTCCCGTGAGCAGCTCCTCCCTGAGGGCGGCGATACCCGCGCTCCGGTCGGCGGCGACGCTGAACCTCGCGTAGAAACGGGCGAACACCGGGTGATGGACCGCCTCCCGGGGCACTGTGCTGCGGCGCGGTGGCATCGCGGCCTCCTCCGGACGGCGGGTGCGCTCTCTCCCTATCCTTCCCCCGGGGCGACGAAGCAGAACTCGTTCCCTTCAGCGCACGGCGGCGGTGAACGCCTCGGAGTCCCAGGAACCGCCGAGCGGCGGGGCGAGCCAGTTCGCGGCCCGCGCCCGGAAGCCGGCCGCCGCCAGCCGCCCCGCGCCCTCAGGGACGGCACCGAGCAGCGGTGCGCCCGCGGCCGACGGCAGATCCACCAGATTGCACCGCGCGGCCAGATCCGGCGCCCCCGGCCAGCTTCCGATCACCACCCCGAGCTGCTCCAGGCCGCGCGCCCGCAGGGCCTCGCCGGTCAGGGCCACGGAGTTCAGCGTGCCGAGCCCGGCGGGCGCGACGACCAGTACCGGCGCGGCCAGCAGCCGTGCGGCGTCGGCGAGGGTGTCGCCGCCGTCGTCGAACCGTACGAGCAGTCCGCCCGCACCCTCGACGAGCACCAGGTCGTACTCGGTCGCGAGTTTCCCGGCGGCCTCGGCCACCTCCCAGGCCCGGACCCCTGGCACCCCGGCGAGCCGGGCGGCGGTGGCGGGGGCCAGCGGCTCCGGGAACCGGGCCAGCTCCGCCCCGTACACCCGGCCGCCGAGCCGGGTCACCTCGGCCAGGTCCCCCGGTTCGTCGCGTCCGACGCCGGTCTGCGCGGGCTTCACGACGGCGACCCGCCGCCCCCGCGCCAGGGCGATGGCGGCCATCGCGGCGGTGACGACGGTCTTCCCGATCTCGGTCCCCGTCCCGGAGACGACGATGACGGACATGGTGATGTGCTGCCTTTCTGCCGTCCTTCGGCCGTCTTTCTGCTGTGCCTTCTGCCGTTGTCGTGCCTTCTGCTGTGCTTTCTGTCGTGCCTCGGGAGACGCCGGGGCCGATGCCGAAAGCCCCGCGCAGGGCCCATCGAGGCTCTGCGCCGCGCCGGGAGGCACAGGGAACCCGTCGGGCCCGCCCGCTCAGCCGGCCGACACCGCCGCGCACACCCCCTCGCACACCCGCGCCAGATCGTCGTCGTCCGTCACATAGGGCGGCATCACATAGACCAGATCCCGGAACGGCCGCAGCCAGACGCCCGCCCGCACCGCGGCCTCCGTCGCCGCCGCCAGGTCCACCTCGTGGTCCAGCTGTACGACGCCGATCCCGCCCAGCACCCGTACGTCCGTCACCCCGGGCAGTTCCGCGGCGGCGGCCAGCCCGTCCCGCAGCCCCGACTCCAGGTGCTTGATCCGCTGCGGCCAGTCCTGCGCGAGGAGCAGTTCGATCGAGGCGTTCGCCACCGAGGCGGCCAGCGGGTTGGCCATGAACGTCGGGCCGTGGGCCAGCACCGGGACCTCTCCCCGGGAGATGCCGTCCGCGACCTCGGCAGTGCACAGCGTCGCCGCCATGGAGAGATAGCCGCCCGTCATCGCCTTGCCCAGGCACATCACATCCGGTGAGACATCCGCCTGCCCGGCCGCGAACAGCGTGCCCGTACGCCCGAATCCCGTCGCGATCTCGTCGAAGACCAGCAGCACCCCGGAGGCGTCGCACGCATCCCGCAGCACGCGCAGATACGCGGGGGAGTGGAACCGCATACCCCCGGCGCCCTGCACCACCGGTTCCACGATTACCGCGGCGACCTCATCGGCGTGCCGGGCGATCAGATCGCGCAGCCGGTCCGCGTACCGCTCGTCGAACTCCTCGGGAGGCGCGTCGGCGAAGATCTGGCGCGGCAGGGCGCCCGACCACAGTTGGTGCATACCGCCGTCCGGGTCGCAGATCGACATCGGCTGCCAGGTGTCGCCGTGGTAGCCGCCGCGCCAGGTGAGCAGCCGCCGTTTGGCGGGGCGCCCGGTCGAGCGCCAGTACTGGAGGCACATCTTGACCGCGACCTCGACCGCGACCGACCCGGAGTCGCTGAGGAACACATGCCGCAGCGGCTCGGGGGTGATGTCGACGAGCCGGGTGGCCAGCCGGACGGCGGGTTCATGGGTCAGCCCGCCGAACATCACATGGCTCATCCGCTCCAACTGGCCGCGCGCGGCCTCGTTGAGGACGGGGTGGTTGTAGCCGTGGATCGCCGACCACCACGACGACATGCCGTCGATCAGCTCGCGCCTGCCGTGGACGGCCTCGGCCAGCCGCAGCCGTACGCCCGAGGCCGACTCGACGACCAGTGGATCGACCCGCCCCGGCATCGGACCGTACGGATGCCAGACATGCGCCCGGTCGAGGGCGACAAGACCGGCCGGGGACAGCGGCTCAGGCATTGGGCGCGAGATCGGTCCCCGCGCCGCGGCGCCGTACGGTCACCAGGCCCGGCCGGGCCCCGGGCACCCCGGCGGCGGGCGGCTGACCGGCGGGTGCTCCAGCAGCGGGCGGCTGACCGGCGGGCACCTCGGCGGCAGGCGGCCGGTCGCACGACGCCTCCGACCGGTCGCATGCCGCCGGCGCCGGCGCCGACCCGTCCGCCCCGTCCGCGCGGGCCGGGGCACAGCC
>NZ_JBSGUP010000335.1:0-8793 GCF_053607985.1 Streptomyces sp. NPDC055078 | reverse complement strand
GCGGTCGGGTGTTCACGAGTGTCGCTGACCAGGCGATACAGGGGCAGTTGAAGATCGCTTCCCAGATCGGCGGAGATCGTTTCCCACCGATCAGCGGTCAGCCGCCGCGGAGACCCCAGTGATCAAGGCCGCGGTAGATGTGCGCCGTTCGGCACTGAGGCGCCGCGAGACAGTCGACTTCGCCTCGGTAGACGGCGATGAGGGAGTCTTCGCCCCGCCACCAGTTGTCCGCGATGCCTTGGATCTCGCGGACCGGTTCGTATTCCTCCAGGCCCAAGTCGTCGATGGCGTCGCCCGTGATCTTCGTGATGCTCTGTGCCCAGAGCGCGGCGTGATGAGCCAGGGCCAATGATTCCACCCACCCGTCGATGCTGGCGTGCAAGGGTGTCCAGCGCTCGGCGTGGATACCGAACTCGCCCCCAGGCCCGATCATGAAGCCGTAGGCCATCGACACCCGCTCGTCCCCGGCTGAGAACCACCAGCCTTCTTCGGCAGAGCCTTCGGGCGTGTCAGCGGCGAGGATCCGCGGACCGCCCTCGTACACGGGTGCCGGAGGCAGTGCGATGCCGCAGCGCGCTTGGAAGGCCGCAACGCGGTCGACCTCGGCAGCGGGTATCCCGTGCATGAGCCACTGGTCCCGGTGAAGCTGGACTTCCAGGCACGGGACGAGCAGCCCATGCGCGTGGACGAACTGTCGGGCTCGGCGGCTCAGGCCTTCCGGAGGGCGAGGGGGCAGCGGTGCATGCGTGGTCACGCAGCGACGTTAAGCGTCAGGGACGCGCCATAGGAAGGGAGAACCTCACCACCCGTGCACTGCAAGGTGGTGGGCGCTCTTCTGGACGAAGGAGCAGTACTGGGCCAGTATCTCCCGGCATTCGGCGGGCTCCAGCTCGTGCTCTGAGGGCCGCTCGCGTGCCCACCGCTGCCAGGGGCCGTCCGGCGTGAGGAAGCGGGCTGCATGGTCGGTGCCTTGGGCGGTGTCGAGGTGGAGCAAGGCGCCAAGGGCGGATGCCTGGTCGTAGCCCAGGTCGGGGCGGGCCAGGTAGCGGTCGAGGTAGGCGGTCAAGAGGTCTGCGTCGGCTGGGGTCCCGAAGGTGGCCAGGGCGATGCAGTACGCGTGTCCTGCGTACGGGCCGGCGCTGGCCAGAAGGAGTTCCCCCAGCCGTGGGCGGAAGGCGGTACGACCGGCGATCGCGATCAGCCAGGCAGCGGTCTTGCGTTCGCGCCATCCACAGTCGAGCAAGAGGCCGAGTGCGCGCGGCGTGATGGCCTCTGCCGCCTGGGCGAGTTCCAGCGCAAGGTTGTCGCGTTCGCGCTCCGCCAGGCGAAAGATCCCGTAGTTCAGGCGCAGGTAGCGCCGATCAACAGTGACGTAGTGGCGTCGCAGTTGGTCCAGCTCCAGATCGTCGGGGTCGGGGCGCATTCCTGCATGGTGCCCTACCACGGGACGGCATGGCGGCACTCCCACCGACTGGCCCGCGGACGCGGCGTGGATGATGGCGCCGTGACGAACACCAGTGACGACCATGTGAAGGTCCATTTCCGGATGGACAGAGACGAGGATGGCTGGCCGCCGGCGAGCGTCGAGAGCCTCTGGGCGGTGGACCTCGGCGACGGAACCGTGCGGCTGGATAACACCCCGTGGTTCGTCCGTGGCGTCGCCAGCGACGACATCATCCGGGTTGAGATCGACGATGAGGGCATCCGCTGGGCTGGAGAGACAGTCCGAGCTTCGGAGAACTGCACGATCCGGCTGATCGTGCTCAAGGACGGCGGATCAGCCGCAGCCCGGCAGAGCGTTCTGGAGATCTTCCACAAGCTCGGCACGACAGGCGAAGGTATCGAGAGATTCCGGATGGTCGCACTGGATGTCCCGCCAGGGGCGGACCTGCCACGGATCCGAAAGCTCCTTGAGCACGGTGCGACGGAGGGCTGGTGGCACTGGGAAGTAGGGTGCGCTACCGCTGCTTGGAGGTCCACGGCCACGGACTGAGCGGCCGCGTGTGCAGCGGGAAGGCCGCCGAGGTCTCTGTCAGCAGCACCGTGGATGATCGGGCACATGACACATGGTTCCCGAGAAGCCCTTCGATCCCTCGCCTTGCAGCACCTGTCGCCCGAGGATGCTGAGAAGTGGCTCGGTCTGCTTCGCCCTGGCGTGCGTCTTGAGGTAGCAACTGGCACTGACGACGCTGTGGGTCGACTCGGTGGCCTTCCCGCGTTGCCAGCCATCGCGGAGTGGCCGGTGTGGGAGGGGCACGGTCCGCTCTCCTTCGTCGCCTCGATCGACTGCGGGCGCCTGCCAGCGGCTGCGCTAGACATCGATCTGCCCTCTGCGGGGACACTGCTGTTCTTCTACTTCGACGGGCAGTTGGACGACGGCGAGGCTCTCGTCCTTGCTGAGGACCGGGAGAGCTGGGCGGGCGCCCGCGTGCTCTATGTGGCGGCTGGCGAGGAGGTGGCGGAGCGTGGGGCGACTGCAGGGCTCAAGCCGTATCCGGTGGTGACGCTTACCGCTCGGGTGGAGATGACGGCGACCGAGCCCTGGCATCCGTCCGTCCGGGCCGCTTTCGCCCCGGGCGCCCCGCTGGGGAACCGGTATGGCCACCCCGTCTGCTCGCAGGAGTTCCTTGACGCGCTGTGGGAGTTCGATGATGAGGTGGGGCATCAGATCGGCGGCCACGCTCACTCCGTGCAGAACCCTGTGGAGATCGAGATCGCGGAGGCGGTCCTGGACGGCGAGGTGTCCTGGGACGACCCTCGGCTGTCCGAGGAGGCGGGCAACTGGGTGCTGCTGGCCCAGTTCGACAGCGAGGACGCCGCGGACATGATGTGGGGCGATGCCGGAGCCCTGTACTGGCTGATCCGTCCGGAAGACCTGGCCGGGCGGCGCTTCGAGCGGGCGATGTTCACCTGGCAGTGCAGCTGATGACCTCCACTCCTCCCGCCTGGGGAGTCCAGTACACGCTGAGCCTGCCGAGTGAGGATGCTGCCCGCGCTGCCGCGGCTGAGCTGTCCGGGATGGGGCACCGTCTGACGGCAGTGCGCGTCCACGATCACTTCCGGTTTGTTCCGTCGAGCTTCTGGTACGGCCAGCCGTCGCTGGACCCAGAGCTGGAGGGGTGGTGGCAGGTCTTCTCGCTGGCCGTCTACAGCGGGTACGAGCGCATGGCTCCCGATCCGTTCCTTCGGAGTGAGCGGATTCGGGTGGCCCATGTAGCCCGTGCCTACGGCGGTTTTCAGCAGGGGTACAGCGAGGGGCATGCTGCGACTCTCGGAGGAGTCTTCCCACGGGACGGCCTGGTCCATGAGCAGGCCGGCGCCGACGTCGCCCTTCCGAGTCCTCTGCCCAGGGATCCCGCGCGGCCTCCGGCCGGTCCGCCATGGAGGTGCAGTGAGGTCGGTGAGCCCGCAGCGGTAGTCCAGGCCGTGGCAGCGGTCGCAGAGCGCATGTACGGCAGCGCGGAGGATGCTCCGGATGCCGTGGGGTGGCTGCTCGATGAGGAGTTCGCGTTCGGCGAGCCCTACGGGTCGACGGGCGAGTTCCTCGGCGATCTCGCGGATGCTGCGGCCCACCAAGGCACCTGCACCGACACGACCATCGAGGCTGTCCCATTCCTCATGGAGCTGGTCTGCGATGACAATGTCGCGCCCGGCAGCCGGCTGGTTCTGCTCGGCGACCTGTTGCGGCTTGCTGCTTCGGGGCCGGCTGCAGAGGTCTCCCTGGCCGATCGCATCACCGCACTCGGGGGTGCCTGGGAGGAGTCTGCAGCTGAGTACCTGACACGGCGGGCCATCGGCAGCGAGCTGCCGAGACTGCTGTCCCGCTGGGAGAACGAGAGCGATGCCGTCCGATTCGCTCTCGCCGCCCTCACGGCGCTCTGTGGCTCTCGTGACCAGCGCGCACTCTCAGGGCTGGCCGTTCTCCCGACTCCAGCAGGCAGCTCCCGCGCCGATGTCGTGTCGCTCGTGGCAGCCCTGCTCAGTGACGACCGAGAAGGCTTGGTACCTGCACTGGACGGGCTGGCCTCCTGGTCGCCCCGCGTTGCAGAGAAGGCAGCCAGCCCGAACGTGGATCTTCAAAGTCTGGGACTGGCCATCCTTCCGGACCTCGTCCTCGAAGACGTGGCGTCAGGAATCGTGGCAGAGCCTGATCTGCCGTAACTGTTGACGATGTTAAGCATTACGACTGGCGTCGCAGACACGCAGGTCAGGGGCGCCAGACATCAGGCTCATACTTCGTCGTGCCTCAACTGCCAGACTTCGTTGGTCATTTGGCTGCCGGGCACGACTGGCATTCCCTACGATGACTGCCGTTGTCCTGTCGTACGGGAGGGCCGAGGAGGGGCGGATGGACTTCACAGGGGTGGGCGAGCCGGATGCGGCTCCCGGGTTGCGGACGGCTGTTGGGATCTACTCCGGCAAGACTGATCGTACGCTGGCGCGGATCTCGGAGCTCGAAGCAGAGCTCGCGGACCTCCGAGTCGAGGCGGCAAAGTACGCGAGCACTCGCGATCAGCTGAGCGAAGCTCTCGCCGAGCTCCTCGCGGGTCGCTCGGCGCCGTCCGAGGACGATCAAAGCTCCCAGCAGGAAGCTGACGCGGAGGATGAGGACGGCGATGCGTCCGCCGGTGACGAGTCGGAACCGAGCAAGCCGCCAGAGGAGACGCGTGCCGGGCAGAGCGGGCCTTCACGGTCGCCGTCCGGGCAGTTGATGCAGGCGGTCGAGCAGATCCTCGTGGGCGCCGGACGACCGATGAAGGTCAAGGACATCACAGAGGCCCTCGGGCGCCCGACCAAGGGCGACGAAGGGCGGGCGCCCATCGAGACGACCCGCCGGACCTGCAAGCGGCTGGTGAAGAACGGCCGTGCCGTGGAGCACCCGATCGGCACCTTCGCCGCCCGCCGGGTCACGGAATCGCAGGGAGGGGACGCCTGACGCCGCCGCCCCGAACATGAGATGTCCCCTCCTCCCATTGCGGGGAGAAGGGGACAGGCTCCGTTGAGCTTGGACCCTCTTCGGAACCTATGACGTGGACCCTCGTAGTGGCTCACGCATCCCCGAGGCTAGAGCAATCCGCCTCGCCTCGGGGGCGCGTGGCCTATTTCGTCGTTCCCTGGGACGGGTTTCCCTGGGGACGGGAAGGCCGATTTTGATGCGTACTGCGCATTCCATCCCGCGGGTACAGCGGGACAGCGAGGAAATCTTCCAGGCGGGCAACAGTGACGACGTCCGGCCAGCACCGGCCGGCGAGCAGGTCGGCAATGGCCTGCCGGTTGACCCCGGATCCGGTAGAGACCTGCCGCAGGCTTCGCTTCTCGCGCTCCAGGGCGAGCGCGAGCGCGCGGGCGATGGCCTGGACGACTCTGGCGGCGACGTCGTCGACGGCGGAATCGGGCCAGGATTCCGGATCGCGGGCAAGGTCTCTCGGCGCGGTCTTGCGGGCCAAACCTCCGACCATGTCGATGCACTCCTTTCCGTGAAGATCGCCTTCGACGTCTTCACTGGCTGCTTGTCCAGCCGCTTCTGTTGGTCTGTGACACTGAGCCCGGAGGTCTCCAACAAGATCCGCGACTACCGGCCCCGGCTGCCGCATCGGCAGTGGGCGCCGGTCGCCGAGCTGGTCAGAGCCACCGTGACGGCGACTGCTCCGGCCACCTGCTACGCGGCGGAGCATCTGCTGCACGTGATCGGCCGGATCGCGGTCTGGGCGGACCAGAGAGGATTCCCGCGCGACCCGGGAACCTGGCTGCGGACCGAGACGATCGACGCCTTCATCCTGTCGGGCTGCGTTGCAGCGAAGGACTCGACGGTGCTGACCTACCGGACCTGGCTGCGGCGGGCACGGGAGGCCCTGGTGTGGGTCCAGCGCGGAGAGGCCCCTCCTGCTCGACTTTCCTCGCCTCGCACGCCTCAGCCGCCCTACGGTGCCGGAGAGTTGGCCCGCCTGCGCGATTGGGCGAATCATCTGCCCGGCCAGGCTCGACTCGACGGCCTCGCCCTCATGGTGCTCGGAGCCGGGTGTGGCCTGATGCCGGGCGAGGTCCCGCCCATGCGAGGCAGCCACGTTCGCGTGACTTCTGGTGGGGTCGCGGTGCTGGAAGAGAAGCTGCTCGGCCGACTCGTGGCGTGCCACTCCAACTGGGAAGGCACGCTGGCCGAGCTGGCAGAGACCTCCGGAACCGGATTCCTCTTCCGGCCGGGACGGAAGGTCGCGGCAGCCAAGAACCTCGTCTCGTCCTGGCCTGCCCGGCATCGGCCCCATGCGGGTCTGCCGCCGCTCTCCGCTCGGCGATTGCGGTCGACGTGGATCGTCGGCCGGCTTTCCGAGGGCATCAGCCCGGAGGCGGTCGCTTCCGCCGCGGGCATGGCCTCCCCTGCCGGTTTGGCGGGCTACCACCACTGGGTGCCCCCACTACCCAGGGCGGAGGTGATCCGCTTGCTGCGTGGCCGCCGCTCGTGAGGGCGCGGCCTGAAGCCGACCAGCTGGCTGCCCGCCATGCGCGGCCACGTCTGCGGCCTGGACGGCTCACCGAGATCCCCGACTCCAAGGTCGGCCAGCTGCTGACCGTTCTCGACCGCTCTGGCCTGCCCCAGCAGCTGGAGGACATGCTGCGAGGCCGTCCCGGGCCACCAGGCGTGCGGCCCAGGACCGTGTTGGCCGGCCTGATGCTCGCCGTGTACTACACGGGCCGAGCCACAGTCTCCGACGCCTGGCGGATCCTGCACTTCCGCCTCCAACCCACAGCTCGTGCCTGGCTCGGCATCCCCGAGATGCCGCCGTCCACGGCACGCGCGTGCATAGCTGCCAGTCGTCGTCTCTACCGAGGGCTGGACCGGATCACCACCATGCTCGACCCGACACGCTGCGACCGGCGCCGGCGCCTCACCCAAGCGGAGGCTGACATCCACTCCGCTGTCTGGGATGAGGCTGCCGGCCGCGCCGCCGCGAACCGGCTCCAACGGATGGCGAACGATCTCGTACTGGCCCCGGTCCGGCTGGCACAGCAACGCGGATACCTGCGGCACTGGGCCGGTGATGTGGGAGTGGACGCCACCTCGGTCCCAGTTCTGGCCGATCCGGACAGCGACCGCTCGGGCACGGCCTCCGTCGAGATCACCGCCGGCTGGCACTTCAGCGGCGGCTCCGACAAAGGCGTCTTCGGCTACAGCGCGACTCTGCTCGTCGCCGCCCACTCCCGCACAGGCGAAGGGGCCGCGAAGGGCCGCCGCGCGCCCTTCTACCCGCAGCTCTGCCTCGGCCTCACCCTGGACACTCCGACCGTCCGCACGGGCGAGAACGCGGTCACTGTGCTGAAGCACCTTGCCGAGCTTCGATTGCCGACAGGTACCTGTGCCGCAGATCGCGCCTACACCGGCTGCTCGCCGGGGAACTTCCAGATCCCCGTACGCCGACTCGGCTACCGCCTCGCTCTGGACTACAAGGCGGCCGACCGTGGCATCCAGGGCAGCTGGCAGGGAGCCGTGCTGATCGACGGCTCCCTCGCTTGCCCGCACGTCCCCAACGCCCTGGCTCAGGCCACTCACGGCATGGACGACAAGGCCTTCCGCCGACGGCTCGATGAACTGAAGCCGGTGGTCGCCGAGCGGCTGCCCTACTTCCTCAAGCTCAAGCAGAACGCCGACGCCCGAGGAACCGTGCGCCTGCAGTGCCCGGCGGCCGGCCCGTCGCCTTCGGTGAACTGTCCACGCCGAGAACGCCTCCGTCCTGCACGACCGACCGCCTCTGGCCCGCCTCAGACCGTGATCAAGCTGGCGGATCGCCGCTCCCGCGCCAGCCATGCCTCGGCTCGCCCCACCATCCAGCTTCCTGACAGGGAGTGGCCGGACCCTCCCGGCAAGGACGCGCTGCCAGCCGTCTGCGGGGCATCCGCAATCAGCATTCCCACCGACGCGGCCGGAGACCTGAAGATCGCCAAGTTCCGGCAGGACAGCCACTACCTCAGCCCCACCTGGGAACGGATCTACAAGCCGATCCGCTCCCACAACGAAGGCCTCAACGGTCGCCTCAAGAGCGCCGACATGGACATCGGCAACCCCATGCACCGCCGAGCACCCGGCCAGGTTGCCCAGACGATCCTGATCGCGATCATGGTGGCCGTCGGGAACCTGGACATCCTGGAAACCTGGCTCTACGAGCGCACCGGCAGCCGACTCTCCGACGCCGACTTCGACTCCATTCCGGCTCCGCCAGATCGCGACCGGCCGTACGTCCCCACACCACTCGACAAAGGGCGACATCCGCCGGCCAATCTCTGATCGAGCTGCGACACAGCCACACATCACGACCACCAGCCCCGGGCGACCGGGGTCGGTTCGCATGCCCTGGCAACGGCCAGGCGTCTGCCCAGTAACCCGCCAGTCCCGATACGCCGCCATCCACCACCCCGAACAGGCATCGAACGACCCCCGAAACGACGAAGATCCCGCCCGATCTTTCGATCGGACGGGATCTCGTCAACGCTCCTGAGCTAACTCAAGAACAGTCGTGCGGTGGACCTGTGGGGATTTGAACCCCAGACCCCCTCGATGCGAACGAGGTGCGCTACCAGACTGCGCCACAGGCCCTTGCAACGAGGGAAACTCTAGCATCCCGGTCGGGGTGCTTGGAAATCCGTTCCTTCGCTGGTCACGAGGGGGCTTGGCGCTCGATCGGCGGCTGTTGTGCCGGTCACTCGTTGGCCGCGCGCGGGCGGTCGTCGTCCGCGTACTGGTCGAAGAGGGGGGTGCGACCGCGGTCGCGGGTGGTGCGGCGGGGCTGGGGGGTGCGGCGG
>NZ_JBSGUP010000334.1:0-8809 GCF_053607985.1 Streptomyces sp. NPDC055078 | reverse complement strand
CTCCGAGGGAGTGCGGAGCGTCGGGCGCGCCGGGGGGCTAGTGCTCGCGTCAGGGCCTTCGCCCCCTTGCTGGGGTGGTGGTGGCAGGGTGGCTAGTTGGCGGTCGTCGGCCGCTTGCACGAGTCGTGCCGCGAGCAGTTGCAGCGCCCGCAGTCCACGCACATCTGGCCGGCCACGAGTCCGCACTGTCCGCAGCCGTCGGCCTCGTCCAGGTCGGCGTTGTCCAGCGCGAGCGACAGGTCGACCAGGGCCTCGCGGTCGAACATCGCGCGCGGCTTGCACGTTCCGTCGCAGAACGCGGTCTCGCCCAGGCCGACGTACAGGCTCTCGTGGCCCTCGCACGCGTAGTCGGTCTCGTTCTCAGCGGGCCTGACCTCCACGGTCAGGTCGTAGACCTCGATCAGCCCGACGCCCTCGATGTCGGCGCGCGAGCGGACCGCCCCGGCCTCGGCGATCATGTCGCTGTCGTTCTCGACCCGCCTGCCCTGGGCGCGGGCAACGCCGTAGATGAGGGTGCGCAGCTCGCCGCCGTCCTTCGCGGTGAACGTCTTCTCCTCAACGGCGCGGTGCTGGATGGTGGCCTCGTACATGGCGATCTCCTTGTGAGCGGCCGGGGGCGGGCCGGGCGGTCCGCCTCCAGGTGGTCGTGCGGGTCAGGCGTGGGCCGGATCCGGCTGGGGGCGGTGGGCGAAGACGCACAGCGAGCTGGCGCGCAGGGGCTCCACGGCCCATCCGGCGTCCTTGAACCGGTCGGCGAGGGCGTCAAGGGCGGGGCCGTGCCACCCGTCGTCCCGGCGCCGGGCCAGGCCGCCCTCCAGCCAGTACGCGGCGACCAGGCCGTGGCCGCGGGGCTCGACTGCGTAGCCCCGCACCGGTAGGTCGGTGTCGGAGGGCTCGGTGAGGTCGTGCACATCGGTCAGCTCGGCCGCCTTCAACCCGGCGAGGACGGCGAGGGCCGCGACCGTGTCTGGCTGTGCGGCGTGCCTCGGCGCAACACCCTTGGTCGGCTCGGCCGGAGCGGCGTCGTCGGCGGTCTCCTGGGCGGCGGAGTCGATCACCTTGGCCATCACCGGATCGTGCTTCCTGACGAAGTTGAGGGCGACCGTCAGGTCCTCCAGAGCGGCCCGCCACTCGCGGTCGGTCGGATCGGGGTTGGTGCGAACGCGGGCGTCCGCTTCGTTGGCGGCCTTGAGCATTTCGGTGACCAGACGTTCGGTGGCGGCCTTCTCGCACGCGGTGCAGAGCACGGAGATCCGGGCGGTCTGCTCCTCGTTCAGCCAGCGGGCGACCTCCTGGCCGCACCGAGTGTTCGTCTCGTCCGGCCGCGCGAAATGCGGGTCGAAGTCGTCGCCGCCGTAGACCAGGAGGAGGCCGGCCTTCTGGCCGAGCTGGGCGATCTCGGCGTTGCGGTCGCTGGGCTTGGCCAAGTCGCCGAGGGCGAGCGCTGCGGCGGCCAGGGGGGAGGCTGCGGCCAGGCGCTCGGCGTAGGTGCGGGCGGGGCTGTCGGTCATGTAGGGCCTTCCGGGTGAGGTGGTGAATGGTTACACCTCCATCATTTCCGTAATGGCTTAAGCGAAACAGATTACTCGAAATGAATTCAGGTAATCGCTTGTCCGTATCGAGTTTGCCGAAACCGGCTTGTGGAACACTCAGGGCATGAGCCGAACTGGACCGCGCAACACGTATGCCGACTACAAGCCCAGCGAGGCGATGCTCGCCGCGATCAAGGAGTGGGAGGACGTCGTGAAGCTGGAGGAGGAGAAGCGGCACGCCGCCCGCGCGGCCGTCGCCAAGGAGCTGCGGGCGGCGCACGTCTCCCACGGCGCGCTCGCCGCACACACGCCGTGGACCGAGGGGACCATCACCGGCATCGCCCGGGAGTACAAGGTGCCCGGACTTCGTCAGCGTAAGACGACCGCCGACGAGGGCTGACCCGGGTCAGCTCCGACGGTTCGGGTCGCCAGCCTTCGCCTGGATCCGGGCGATCTCCACCTTCGCTCGCGCAACGACCGCGGTGACCGCGACCACGCAGCCGCCGAAGAGAACCTCCACGAAGGCCGTCGTACCCGCAATGACGCCACCCTCCAAACCGTGCCTCTGGGCGGGGGAGCGTACACCCTCGGGACACGCCAGAGGCCGCACACGAATCGTGTGCGGCCTCGGTCGTCTCGACCCCGCCGAGGGGGGCGGGGCGGGGTCTACAGGTGGCGGACGGCGATCGTGACGATGATCGCGAGGATCATCAGGCTGCCGACCAACCACTGTCCGGGCGGGACGTCGGAGAACCGGAACGGCTCGGGCTCCTCCGCCTGGGCGGCGTTCGCTCGGGCGCAGCAGCAGCACTGCCCGTGGGGAGTGTGCTGGGTGTGGCTCATCGCCGTTCCCTCCCTCATTTCAGATCACCACCATCATGACGGACGCTCCGACCCCACGGCTACAGGTTGCGCTCACTCCGCGACCGAGCGTCAGGACTCGTCGTGCTTCTCGATCTTCCAGGCGCACGGCTTGGTGGGGTCCTGAAGCCACCGGTAGCCCTGCGCCACCTCCTCCGCCGTCCAGACGTTGCCCCGTACACCCAACCCCTCTGGGCCGCTCTCGGCGTTGTTGGCGTTGACGTTGGCGGTCTGACCTGCGGCAACACCGGACCCCTGGGGGTCTTTCTGAGAGAAGGGCAGAGGCGGGAAGTCGTCGCGGTGCACGCCGGGCCCATTCCCGGCCGGTGTGCGCACCCCCGGGCGGGGGGTGATGCCGACCTCTGTCAGCACCTCTTTCAGGGCCCGGGTGTGGGGGAGCTGGAGGTGCTGAGCGAGGGCCGTATTCAGCACCCCGCTACCCCCTCGGTAGAGGTAGTGGAGGGCCCGGATTACGTCCTCGTGGGAGGGTGCCGCCTGGGCCTCTTCCTCGCCCTCTTCCGGGTCCTCCTCCGGGTCCTCGGAGTCGGCCTTTTCGGGGTCGGCGGGGGACTCCTCGGCGGGGGTCGCCCGGCGGCCGAGGAGGCGGGCCAGCAGACTCTTCCGGGGAGCCTCGGGGGCGGCCTCCTTCGACACCTCGGGGATCTCCTCGGGGCCCTCTTCCTTCTCCTCTGGGGCGGCGGGCTTCTTCTTGGTGCCGCCCTTCTTCACGCCGCCCTCCTCCTCCGTCTTCTTCTCGTCGTCGCCCTTCTTCGCGGGCTTGCTTACGGGAATCTCGATGTGGCCGGACGCGGCTAGGGCCGCAGTGACGACCAGCGCGATGACAACGAACAGCCAGGCGTGCTCGTACTTCTGCGACAGCTTCACGGCGGCGTAGAGGACGAACGCGACGCCGGCGAACCGGGGGCCGAGGCTGCCTCGCTTGCCGTACTTCCCGGACAGCCATCCGGCGAGGAGGACTAGGAGCACGCCGATCCCCCGGCCGTACCAGGCGGCTATCTGGACGAGGGCGCGCAGGACCCGGGCGATGCCTCGAATGAGCGGCGGGCCAGCCATCTTGCTGACCTCGACGGCGATCGGGCCGAGTTCGGCGAGCGGGCGGACGTCGTAGTACGGCTGGAGTTCGGCGAGCAGGCCGCGGCGCTCGTCGTCGGGGTCCTGCTCCTCCTCGTCGGCGGGAGCGTCCTCGAACTGGCGGGTGTCGGCCAGGGTCTCGTCGTCCGCCGGGGGCCGCGGGGCGACGACGAGCGGGACAGGCCAGTCCCCCGGCCCCGGGGCCTCGTCGGGCTCGGGGTCGGGGACGGCGTGCAGGTGGGCACCCATCAGGCGAAGCTCTGCATGATGACGTCGATCTTCTCGGCGAGGAGGGAGAACCCTCCGCCCGCGCCGGAGGCGACGTACCAGTAGATGATGCCGATCACGGCCACCTGCCGGGTTGTGAGCTTCTTGTAGAGGATCACGCCGGTGAGGAACAGGGCGATGCCCGCCATGGTGGTGCCGGGGGCGACATCGCCGAACAGGCCGAGCAGGTCGTTGACGAGGCTGGACACGAGATCGAAGGGCGTTCCGGCGGCCTTGTACGACGCCCCGGCGACCATGGCCAGGAACAACGTCCACCACCAGCCGAGCGGCCTGACCTTGCCGCCGGTGCTGGTGCCGAAGAAGAGGATGCCGGTCAGGCCGAGGGCGAGGCCGGCGGCGCCGAAGGCGGGGATCAAGCTCATGTGCTTTCCGTTCAGGGAGAAAGGTGGTCAGGCGACCGGATTGCCGTACATCGGCACGCCGACGATCATCGAGACGAGCGGGATGCGGGCGGCTAGCGCGAAGAGCGGGAACCAGTTCCGGGTGCGGTAGTCGATCACCCAGATCCCGACCGCGACGCCGTACCAGAGGCACACGTGGAAGTCGGTCCACGAGCCGTAGGTGTCGGCCAGGTAAGCGACCTCGGCCGTGAAGAATTGCGGGACGCCGATGTGGAAGCCAGCGCCGAGCGCGGTCCCGTTGTAGAGCAGGTGCCGGGTCTTCTTCGGCATCCCCGTCCACGCCTCGATCAGGGACTTCTTGTGCTCGTCCGAGGTCTTGCCGTACACCGGCCGCGCGTACGTCTTCTTGCCGTTACCGCGCATGGGCCAGTGGCGGCGGATGGCGGGCGGGACCTTGTCGACGGGCTTCCCATCCTCGCCTTGCTCTCCCCCGTCGCCTTCCTCGCCGTCGTCCGCGTCGGTGACGTCGGCGATTTCGTCATAGTCGTCAGGCACGTGGAGCTGCGTCTCGCAGACGGCGCACCAGTACGCGACGAGCTGGCCGGTGACCTTGTTGCGGACCTCGTGGGGGGCCGGGTGCTCGCACTCCTTGGCGGGAGTGGGCGGGCTGGCCGGGGGCTTGTCGTCCGGGATGTCGGGGTGGAGGTCCGCCTTGCAGTCCGGGCAGTAGAAGGGGATCGGCTCGTCGTGCCCCTCGATCCGGAAGGCGCGCGGGTTCGGGTGCTGGCACCCGGCGGTGATGACGGGCTTCGGCCCCCACCCGTTCGGGGCGCGGTCGCTGATGCCGAGGGTCTTGGGCTGCTCGGGAACCGTGGCGGCCGGGGCGGGCTCGGGGGCCTCTTCCGTCTCCTCGGTC
Source organism: Streptomyces sp. NPDC055078 (assembly GCF_053607985.1). Classification (NCBI taxonomy): domain Bacteria; kingdom Bacillati; phylum Actinomycetota; class Actinomycetes; order Kitasatosporales; family Streptomycetaceae; genus Streptomyces; species Streptomyces sp. NPDC055078. Next base: position 3,779 of record NZ_JBSGUP010000334.1, on the reverse strand, counting down.
TCGGTCTCGGCCTTGGGCCGCCGGAAGGCGAGGACGTCGCGGACGTGGAAGGGAGTCTCGGCCGGGGCCTCGTCTTCGGGCTGGTCGTCGCTTCGGGTGCTGTCCACGGCGGTCACTTCCTTCGGTACACGGGGAAGAGGGCGGCGGCACGGCGGCCGGGGTGCTCCCCCCCTGCGCGGTGACGTCGCGCGAGGGAGCGGAGGACGGGCACGGCGCGGTCGGTGGGGACGATGCGGATGCCGTCGAGCACCAGCTCGCCGCAGTCGAGCCGCGCGCCCTCCATGGAGACGAGGGGGATCGCGGGGCAGCCGAGGACGCGGGCGACGGTCCGGGCCTCGTGGCGGATGCCGTCGAGCCGGCCGGTGACGTCCCAATCGCCGTGCATGAGCCGACCGGCCTCGGACCTGAGCGGGAAGTGGGCGGACCACTTCTTGCAGTCGAGGACGATCACGACGCCGCGCGGGCTCACCAGGAGGTGATCCACGTTGGCACGGCCGGTCGGCAGGGCGCGGTCGTGGAGGACGGTCCAGCCCGAGCGGGCGAGCGGGGCGAGGCGGGCCTGGTCGGCGGCCGAGGCGCCCGCGTCGGGCCGCTGCCGGTCCTGGAGGTACCAGGCGACAGCAGCGGCCACGGCGAGAACGACGACGAGCGTCATGAGATCTTCCGGGCCTTCCGGGTCGGGTCGACGCGCTGTGCGCTGCGTCGGACGGTGTCGGCGAGGTTCGGCTTGTCGGAATGGCCGGCTGCGAGGACGGCGGTGACGAGGGCTGCGTCCGTGACCTCGGCGTCGGCGCCGATCTCCCGGCGGCAGATCGCGGCGATCCCCGGGCGGCTGATCTCGGCGACCGGCGGGACGGGGGCCTGCTGCTCGTCGCCCTGGCCGTTCTGCTCGTCCGCCGGAGGGACCGGAGGGACTGAACTTCCGGGGTGGGCCGCAGGGGTGACGGGCGCGGAGGTTGCGGGGACGACGGGCGGCGCCGGGGGAGCGGCGGGCGCGGGCGCAGGGACAGGCTCCGGAGCGGGCTCGGCTGCGGCCTCGGGGAGGCTGCGCGCCGCCTCGGCGCGACCGAGGATCGCCTTGGCGGCCTGGTACGCCTTTCCTCCCACGGCCTGCTGGTAGGCCGCGCGCCGGTTGAGGCGACGGACCCGGCCGGCGAGCAGCGCGCGCCCGGCCAGCTTCTGCTCCTGCTCGTTCACCCAGTGGGCGACACCGGCGTCGAGCGGGACGGCGTACTCACGGAGCAGCAGCCACGACGCCCCCTTGGCGACCAGGTCGATGCCCGCGCCGAAGCCGCCCGCCCAGGGCTGGTTCAGCGTGTGGCCGTATACGGCGACGGCACACATGCTGAGCGCCAGGAAGAACCATCCGGCGATCCTCGCGGGGCGCGCCCGCTCGGGCGCGGTGCGGTTCAACCATTCAATGGCCACGCAGTAGAGCCACGCGATGGCGAACACCGACCCTGCGCCGTACGCGATGACGGAGGGAACCAGCGGGTCGAGGAGACCGCCGATGCTCGCAGTGCCCGCCATGACGGCCATGCCCATGAAGCCGATGGCCACCCCGGTGACGCCGCGCAGGATCAACTCGTCCCACTCGCGCGGGGGGACCGGCTCCCAACCGTCGTACGGCACGTGGCGGGTGGAGGGGACGCCGTCGATGACGGTCGTCTCCTCGCGGTGCAGCCGGACCTTCCGGTACTTTACGCCCGGAATGCGCTGCTGGTCGGTGGCCTGGTCCATGGGGTTGCCTCTCTGTCGCGACACGGGGATGGCCGACCCGCCCTGGGGGAAGGGACGGGCCGGCCGGTCTGCCGCCTACCGGAACCGGCGGCGGTCTTGTTCCTCCCACGCCTGTCCGGCGCGGGCGGCCTCGGCTGCGCTCTTGGCGCGCTTGGTCCGGTCCTCGGCCTGCCGCTTGCGGGTGGCGGCCTCGGTGGCGGACTCGCGGCCGGAGAACTTGCTGGCCGCGATTTGTCGGTCGTCCGGGAACAGCCGGTCGAGGATGCCCATCTCAGTCACCGACCTTCGGCAGCACGCCGCGGGTGTCCTGGGCGTCCTGCTGCGCCTTGCGGTCCTGCGCGGCGCGGGCCTGGATTTCGGCGGCCGTGGCGTTCGCGTCTTCCTGCGGGTGGGGCGTGGTCGCCATCAGCGCCTCGCCTCCCGGGCGTCGGCCGCGTACTTGGCGGCCTTCGCGGCGGCGGCGGCGACGGCCTTCGGGTCGCGCTGAGGGGCACTGGCCGCGTACGTCTTCTTCGCCTCGGCGATGAGCTGAGCGGCGGTCTCGCGCGCCATCACAGCGCCCCCTGCATCACGGTGGACGTGGTGGGAACGAGCATCAGCCCGGCGTCGTACGAGCTCGTCCTTGGTCCACGCGGGGCCGGTCGAGCCGACCAGCGCGCGGAGCAGCAGGGCGTACTCGCCCCGCGTGATGCCCTCGCGCAGCTCCGGCATCAGGGCCATCGCCGCCGTGGCGAGAGCCAGAGCGTTCCCGCTCATCCGACGGCCCACGAGGTTGTACGCCTCCGCGCCGACGCACACCAGGAGGTTGATGCTCTCCAGGACGCCGGTGGGCTTGACGGTACGGAAGTGCTGTTCGACGGCGACGAGAACGGCCGCGGCGGAGTCGTCCATGCGGGCCGTGCCCGCCTGGACGGCCTGATCAGTACAGTTCATGCGTCAGCTCCTGTTAGTGGCAGGTCTGGCATCCCGGCCCGTGTGCGACCTCGGGCGGGGCTGAGGCGGTGCCCGGAGTGCGACCTCCGGGCACCGCTGTTTCAGCGGCCCCGACCTTCCGTGTGCGACCACTTCGGCCGGGGTTTGTGCTGAGCAACGTGGCGTTGCATTGCCACTGTAAGGGAGCCCCTTACAGTGGGCAAGCGCCGACCCGCAGAAGAGGACCGGGATGGCCGACGACGAGGTGTTGGAGGAGGAGGCGCGGCGCGTGATCGACGCACTGGAAGCCCTTGAACAGATGGACGACCCGGCAGCTCAAGCGCGAGCTATCAGCCGGGTGTTGCGCGACCAGCCGGACCACACGAAGAAGTTGAAGCAGATCCGGCAGGATTACGTGAGGCAGCAGCGGGCGGCGAAGGTCTCCTACCGGAAGATCGCGGAGGAGCTTGGAGTGGCGGCCGGGACGGTCCAGGACATCGAGCGCGGCTACTCCGGGTCGGGCAGGGACCGTAAGCGGAAGCTCGGGGAACAGGAGGGGGCTCCTGGCGGCCAGCAGCCGCCCGCGTGACCTGGTCATTCATCGGCCCTTTACCGCGCACGGCAGGGCGCCGTGGAAGTGCACCTTGCCAGAGCATGGCCACCGCCAGCCCTCCGACCTGAGTGTGGGTGGTCGCTGTCCCGCGCTGGCCTCGCGACGATGGCCCCTGCCTGGGAGGGGGCCGTCGTGGTGTCCGGACAGGGCCCAGGCCGGTCAACGGCTTGTCCGGTGTCCGGCGGCAACGACGGCGGCCAGGCCGACCCACCCCTTGTGCCACGCCTGGTCGATCATGGCTCCGGCGCGGGGGTCGCGGGTGAGCCAGCCGCCCTTGCCGAGCTTGTGCGCGGCGCGGACGAGGAGCGGGGCGTCGTCCGAGTCGTCGTCCCAGTGCCCGGCGCAGCGGTCGGCCGCGTAGTGCGTGACGGCGGACAGGGCCAGGCCGGCGGCGGCGCGCCGCCAGTCGAGGCCGAGGCCGAGGTACCGGTCGACTGCGAACAGGGCGACCGCTTGGGTGGCCAAGTACGAGGTGACGTGGCGGCGGCAGGCGGCGGCCCCTTCCGGGCCGTGC
>NZ_JBSGUP010000333.1:0-8818 GCF_053607985.1 Streptomyces sp. NPDC055078 | reverse complement strand
CGGACACCCCCATCGCCACCGACGGACCCGGCTCTGTGGTCACGGCGGCACGCGGATGAGCGTCGACCCGTTCGAGCCCCTGGCCTGCCCGATCACCGACTGCCCGGAGACCGTGACCGAGTTCGGGATGTACGAGCACCTGGAGGACGAGCACGACCCCGACGAGCTGATCGACCGCCTCGTCGAACTCGCCCCCGACCTCCCGTATCACCGCTCGATCGAGTGCCAGGTGTGCGGCACCTACGGGGCTCGGCCGGGCGACCACGCGCTGTGCGCCGAGTGCGAGCAGAAACTCGGTATCACATGACCGCCCCGGCCCCGCTTCGGCAGTGCTGGATGTGCCACCGGCGGCTCCGTGACCCAACGTCACGGGCCGCCGGTATCGGCCCCGTCTGCCAGCGCAAACTCCGCCCCGCCCCCGGAGTGTCCCAAGACCAGCTCACACTTGACGAGGAACCTCATGGATCCGAACAACCCTTCCCCGCCTGACCGGCAAGACAGCGCAGGCCAGGCCGAATCCGAACCATCGGCGCAGGAACGCGCGCTCCTCAGCCGGCTTGAGGCCAAAGCCCGGGAGATCAAGAACCGGGAGGGGCAGGAAACCCGGGCCCGCGCGTTCGCCGACGCTGCGGATGAAGTCGCGCGGCTCGTAGCCGATGGCGAGCACGATCCGGACCAGTTCGTCGCCCACCTCCGCACCATGGCCAGCAGCTGGCCCGCCACGCCGACCGCCGACCGGGGTGGCCGATGCGGCAACGACCCCCGCACCGCCCTCACTCCGGAGGACCGCGCCGCCGTCGCCGAATTCAAGGAGTACCTCGCCACGAAGCGCCGTGCCGAGAAAGCCGAGAAGGAGCGCGACGGCCTGGCGGCTGTGCTGCACCTCCTCCGGTACGGGCTCGACCTCGGCCGGGGGCGCGGCATCTTCGCCGAGTACTGGCGAGATGTCCTCGACCGGATCACCGCAGCCCCCGGAGAGCCGTGCGACCGCGACCAGCAGTACGCCCGCGCCCAGACATCTGAGGCTGCGATCGCCCGGACCGTCGCCCGGATGCAGGAGTACGCCGACCACGGCTCGTACAGCCGGCGCCGCGCCACCGCCGACTGGCTCACCGCCAACGGCATCGACCCCGGCGAGATCCTGGTCGACAGCCCCATGACGGTGAACACCGGCCTCGACGGCAACCGCACCATCACCTACGAGGCGGTGGCGGGCGTCGAGTACGGCCGTCACGTCTTCGAGCAGCGATCGGCGCCGCTCGTCGTCGACCCGCCGACCTGGTGGGACGCGTACGAGGGCCCTACCCGGGAGCAGCTCGCCGCAGCCGTCGAGCGTGTGCGCGCCCTCCACCGCGAGGCCGAAGAGGGCGACGGCTCGTGCATCGAGTGCTCGGCCGACCAGAGCGTGCACTACCCCTGCCACACCATCCGCGCCCTCACCGAACCGAAGGAATCCTGACGATGGCCGCCACAGCCCGCCTCGCCGTCACCGTCGACACCTCGTCGGCGGTCGACCTCGGCCGCCGGGTCCAGGCCGCAATCCTCAACGTCCTCAACAAGGCCGCGCGCACCACCAGCGATACGACCGGCGACGCTATCGCCGGCCTCCTGACGAGCGCGGTCATGGCTGAGATCCTCCGTGTCACGCCGGAGAAGGTGCCGCCCGACACCGCGCGCCCCCGCACCCACATCAAAGCCATCGCCATCGAACTCAAGCGGATCACCCCCGAGCTCAACCCTGAAGGGCAGGGCTTCATCTCAGGGGCTCTCACCGGCCTGTCCATGGCCGCCCGCATCCTCAACGGCGCCTCCGCAGAGAGCGCGATGGAGGAGGTCGTTCAGCGCCTGGACGCTGCGGTCGGCCAGGCCATCGGCGGCGACACCCCGCCACCCGACGCAACTCCGGACGATGCGACCCCCGACCCGGTCCACGGCGTACAGGCATGGATGGCGCTCGACCTCCACACCGCCCTCCGCCGCAGCATCGACAACCAGGCCGAACACCAGGGCCACGCCTCATGGGCGGACTGGTGGGCCGAACTGCTCGCCGACGTCCGCCGCATGGCCGACCCGCCCGGACTCCTGCACTACCCATGGCAATGCCCGCGCCCCCCAACGCCGACGTCCGACGTTCCGCCGCCCCTGCGCGGTCCGAACTGGAAGGAGGACGGTCAGTGATCGAGGTCCAGAGCAAGGTCAAGGTCGTCGCCGACTGCCGGGCCCGCACTTTTGTTACATGGCATGTAACAACTCCCGGGATCGAGGTCGGCGAGATGCAGCGCTGCATCGACGCGCTTGAGTTCATCGCCCAGGACGCTGGGCCGACCTCCGCCTGAACACACGGCAGGGGGCGTGCCGGATCTGACCAGGACAGGCACGCCCCCGAGGTGATCATCACGATACGCCCCACCGGCACCCGGAGCGCACGATGACCACCACCCACCACACCCGCACCGAGCAGCACCTCTTCACCGTCGTACGCCACTGGCGCGACCTCCAGACCGCCCTCGGCACCCGCACCCAAACCTGGCCCCCCACCATGGGCATCGCCACCGTCTCCGCCCGACAGCAAGACGCCGAGGAAGCGGAAGCCGCCACATGGCGAGCCGAGGCCCTCCGCATCCTGGAGCGGTCGCCCGATCAGCTCGGCTGGACCGCCGCACCCATCCGCCTCGACGTCCTCGACACCATCGCCACCGTCGAAGCCGGACTCCTCGAACTCACCGACCAACTGGCCGCAGCGATCCAGCACGCTCCGATCACGCCCGCCCCGCCGCGCCGGTCCTGGCCGACCGATCCCCGCGCGCGCCGTACGGTCGAGCAGGACGACGCACGCCGCAACCTCCTCGCGCTGAAACAGAGCAAGGACCCGCGCCGCTGGCGGTACATCGGGACCGACCGCACCGTTCCCCGGGCCGGCCTCTGGCTCCTCGCCCAGGTCCAGGGAGCCCGCGGACCCTGGCGCCCCATCACGGACCCGGACCGGCACCGGATCGCGGCCGTCGCTAGCACGTCCGCCCGTCTCGTCGAGCACGCGCTCGACGTCGGCAACGAACGCGCCCGCCTCGCCGCACCCTGCCCCATCTGTCTCGGCTCGCTGGACATGCACGGGGGAGCAGGCTCCGCGCCGGTCGTACGGTGCGGCAGCTGCGGACGCATCTGGACGTAGGCGTGGTGGCACCCGGCTACGATTCGAACACCCGCTCACTCTGGGAGCTGTTCATGACCTACGCCAACGACCCCGCCCAACTCGCACGCCTGCTCAACGACCTAGCCGACGCCCTCAAGGCCGCCGGGATCGACGCCTCTGGCGCCAGCCACGGGAAGCACCTCATCGACGAAGCACACAAAGCGGCCTGTGAGCTGGACCCGCCGAAGCCCCGAGCGAAGAAGGCCCGAGCCGTCGGCTTCCCCTAGTCAACCGGGGGCGGCTCAGACATCCGGGCCGCCCCGCGCCTAATGTCCATTTCGCCTGACCAAGGCCGGGCGCAGAATCCCTTCGAGCAGGTTGACTGAAGTGCCTCCCCCTGACCGTTGAAGCATGGATTATTGTGCGATGACCCAGATGAATAGCGAATGGGTGATCAACAAACTCAAGTCGTTCCTTGTGACAGCATCGATCACTTATGTGCCGGATGCTCCAAATACCGTTGGATTCTGGAGCTATCGGCTTGACAAGCCTAAGGCCGAGGTGCTGGCAGCGACACAGATCACTGAGCAAATCCTGGACCGTGTCCTCCCCGGGTGGCGAACCGCAGACTGGCCTGAAGGGAAGAGACAGCCGTACTGGCGTGAGCGGGAGGCCGCACAACGAGCCATCGCACAGCTGGAAGGCGAGCAGGAACTGATCGACAACCTCGGAAGCGGCGCTCCTCAACTCGATGCGGCGACGCTCCATCCCTGGGTATGGGGAAGCGTTCAGGGGCTCTGGAGCAGCGGCCACTTCCGCGAAGCCGTAGGTATGGCCGCCAAGGCAATCAACGCCCAGGCTCAGACAAAGCTGGGGCGAAAGGATCTTTCCGAGGCGAAACTCCTGGGGGATGCCTTCTCCACCAAGCCGCCGGCCAATGGACATCCGCGGCTCCGCTTGGGCACCGACGATGGTAGCGACACGTTCAGGAGCCGCCACGAAGGTGCAGGCAGCTTTGCCCGCGGCGTCTACTCAGCGATCCGCAACCCCATAGCTCACGAACTTGATCACGAGCTGGATGAGAACCAAGCGCTTGAGCAGTTGGCAGCCTTCAGCATCCTGGCGCGCTGGATTGACGACGCAGATGTTGAGAGGGCTTCGTAAAGGGGGCCACCGGTCGCCAAGCGGGACCCGCTACCGGAACGTCCAGACGTCGGGGCCGCCGCCGCGCCACTCAACCACCGTGGACATCACGACGTCGGTCTCGTCGATGCCCTCCAGGCCGGCCCAGCGCAGGAACTCGGCCACGTCGCTGATCCCGTACGCGAGGCCGAGGATCTCGTCGTCGACACGCACCCGCCGCCCGCCAGTCAGCGACGGCGAGTAGACGATCACGGGCAGCGGTGCCATATCTCCAGCGTGCGCCCGGTCACGGCCGACGGCATGCCGATCAGTCCTCGTCTCTGCCCTCGTCCTTCTTCGGGCGCTTCGCCCCGCGGTGCCCCTTGGCAATCTGCTGCGCACGGGTCGGATGGAGGTTGCCGAGGATCACACCGATCTCGGCCCAGGTCTTGCCCGAGTCCTTGAGCGCCTGAACCCTTCGCTGCCGAATCTCCCGCAGCCGCGCGTGATGAGTCGGCCACTGGTCCAGGACCTGGGTGACAGCGCTCGCGCACGCTGCGTCGTCCTCGATCGCTTCCAGCGCGTCGATCGCTTCCACGAGCCTGCGCACCTCCTCGGGCTGGTCTTCCACTCCCGCTTCCTCCTGTCGCGAGAGTTGGCGCACACCACCTTAGACCCTAGGGTCTTGCACGATCCAGACCCTAGGGTCTAGCTTGTGCGGTGCGAGGCCACTCTCCTCGGTCTCGTGCCAATGGGTCGGCCCCGGTCGGTGTGTGGAAGCCCGGCCGGGGCCACGGGCCCGCCACAACGCGACGAAGGAACAGACCCGTGCCTGAGCGTACCGATCCCCCCGGCCGCACCACCCCGCTGCTCCCGCCCAGAGACTCCGCCGCCTGGGTTCCGCCGGTCGACATCGCCATCACCTGCGCCCGCCAGGCCCTCACCCAGTACAGGAACGCGGGCATCCACGACCACCACGCCATGGCGCAGGCCGCTGCCGCTCTCGGTCACGTGCTGGAGGACCTGCTCGCGGCGCTCGACGCCGAGTACGCCCGTGCTCTGCCGCACGGGCGCACCGAGACCTCCTGACCACCACCGACCGGCCGGGCCCCGACTTCCCCCAGGGTCCGGCTCCTGGAGCGCCTGTGAACCGCATCTCCTCGTGGGCCACCGGACATCCATGGCCTGCCGCCGCAGCACTCATTGCTCTGGCCCTGCTCGCCGTCGGTACCGCCTGGGTGCTCGTCCGCGCCCTGCGCAGCATCGACCGACCGCCGGCCGCCGTCACTGCCGCGGCGATCGCCGCCGCCTGCTGCACCGCCTACAGCGCGGACACCAGCTGGCGGTTCGCCGCCCACCACCTCGACATGGCCAGCACCGTCGAACGCGGCTTCATGTTCGCCGCCGCCGAGCTGGCGCTGTTCGCGACCGCGCTGATGGCCCGCCAGAACCTGCGCGAGTCCGGAGCACCCGGCATCCCCGGCATCCTCGTCTGGGTCATCACCGGCGTGCAGATCATCCCCGCCTTCGCCGAATCCGGACTGCTCGGCGGGACGGTCCGCGCGTTCGTCGGCCCGGTCCTCGCCGCGCTGCTCTGGCACCTCGCCATGGGCATCGAACTGCGGCACTCCACACCGGGCGCACGCTCCGGCTCCCTGCCCGCGGTCATCGGCCGCGAACTCCGTGAACGCCTCCTGTCCCGCCTGGGCCTGGCGACCCGGGACCGGTCGGCGGAGCAGATCACCCGCGACCGGGCCACCGCCCAGGCGGTACGCCTCGCCGCGCGCCCGCGCCTGCGCGCCTGGGGCCGCCGACGTCTCGCCGCCGCCGTCGCCCGCGCACGCGTCGGCACCGACGGCGAGCAGCGTCACCGCCTTCTCCAGGAGCTGGCCGCGCGCCGTACCTCCGGCGAGCTTGCGACCGTACCCCTGCCCTCGCCCTGGACGTACCCGACCCCGGCGGCGCCGTACCCGGAGACTCCGCTCGGTGTGACCGGGGCGCAGCTGCGGGCGCTCGATCCCGCCGACGCGATCCGCCGGGTACATGCCGCGCACCCGCAGGCGCACCCGCGCGAGCTAGCGGCACTGTGCACGGAGTACGGCGTACCTGTCACCGAGATGCTGGTGCGGATCGCCACCCGGGCCGGCAACCCCGACCCACCGCCACGCACAGGTGCAGGGGAGCCGGAGCGGCCTGTACTCGCGGCCGTACCCGGCCCTGGCCTGCACCTCGACCTCGCCCCCACGGGGCAGGTACACCCCGAGGTACGCACCCGCGTACCCGTACTCGCCGCCGCACCCGCGCGCACCCGCGTCAGCATCCGAGTGCCGGAACCCGAGTCAGGCGAGGGTGCCCACGTGCGCGTGCCGGACCACGGGGCCGGGCCCGTACCCGCCGAACCCCGTACCCCGGGTACGGGCGACCAGCTCGCCCGCGCCCGTGAGGTAGACGCCGACCACCGCCGTACCCACGGGCGCCCCGCATCCATCCGCGTACTCAAGCGCGAACTGAGCGTCGGCCAGCCCACCGCGCAGCGGGTACGCGCCCAGCTCGACCAAGCGGGGGAGTCATGACCGACCCGGGCGCCGACGAGCGCCGCATCCGCGGGCTGTTGCGCCGCCTCGGTGTCGGTCCCGACGCACCACCGCCGCCCGCCCCCACGGGCCCGGCCGGCCGGACCGGCTTCGACTGGGGCTCGGCCCCGGCCGCCGAGCCGGACTGGTTCGACCGCCTCTACGCCGACGAGACCACCACAGACGAGCCGACCAAGCCAGCCCGCCGACCCTGGTACTCCCTCAGCAGGCCCGCCCCGGCCGCCGCGCCCGAGGCGGGGGCGCCGGCCCCCGGGCGCAGCGAGCTGCACGTCACCATCGCCCCGGCCCCCGAGCCCGCGATCAGCCCCCGCCGGGCGCGGCTGCGCCGCTGGGTCCTCCACCGCGGCACCGCCGCCGCCGTCGGCTGGTGGCTCGGCATCGGCCCGGCCGCTGCCGACGCCATCGCAGACGCAGGCCAGGGCGCCGTCGGCGTCGCGTTCCTCCTCTGGGCCGTCGCCTGGTACGCCGCCACCCGCCTCCTGCTTTTCGTTCCGCGCGCCGCGACCCCCGAGGTCCACACCGCCGCCGACTGGGCCGCCCACATCCCCAGCAGCACGATCCTCCTCGCCCTCGCCCTCCACACCCCCGGAGCCATCTCGTGATCAACGTTGCCGCACCCGCCACTGGGGGAGCCCTGTTCGGAGCGGTCGGGGCCGGAGGTCTCGCGCTCGCCCTGACGGTCCTCCTGGTCCTCGGGGTCAAAGGCAAGGGCCGCGTCAAGCTGAAGGACAATCCGGCCCTCATCGTCGCCTTCCTCGCAGGCACCGCGTTCAGCGCGGCCGGGCAGATCTGGGCCAATCCACAGAAGATCGTCGGCCAGGGACTCACCGGCCTCGGCGTCGGCACCGGCAACGGCCCCTTCGGCAACGTCGGCCTCGGCGCCGTCGCCCTCATCCTCCTCATCGTCATGCTCTGCGCGCCCATGACCCCGGCGGTCGGCGCGACCCTCGGCCTGATCGCGGCGTTCGTCTGGCCTGCCGTCGGCGCCGGAACGATCTGGGCTGTCCCTGCCGAGCTGGCTGCCGCCGTCCTGATGATGGTGGGGGCCTGAGATGCGCGTCTGGGTCGCGGTTTGGACCGGCTCCGCCCTGATCAGCCGCATGATCGGTCAGTGGCTCGCTGGGGGAGTCGCACTACGCCTGACCGTCATCGTCGGGGGAGCGGCGTTCGTGAAGGGTCTCCCGTGGACCACCAGGATCGTTGTCATCCTCGCCGTCTGGTGGCTCACCGGGGCCATCGCTCTCGGGCTGCGTGCTGACCGCACCCAGCCTCAACCCGAGCCGGACGCGGTGCCCGAGCCCGAGGGGGAGCAGCAGCCAGCCCCGGCCGCAGAGGCCCGGCCGGAGCCCACCCGGGACGAGGTCGCCGCCCTCCTCCACAGCCTCCTCGGGGAGACCGGAGGGGTCCACCTCAAGACCCTCGCCGAGCACCTCCCCGCAGGCCCCTGGAAGACCGCCCAGGTGCGCGCCCTCCTGGGCCGCCACGGCATCCGCGTACGGGCCGGCGTACGGGCCCCCGGTGCGGACGGCCGGGAGGGCGTTCACCGAGCCGACGTTCCGCCCCACCCCTCCCCCTCCGCAGGGGCAGCCCCTGTTGCCGTTGTTGTGCCAGGCCAGAGCAACAACAACAACGCCGATGACGCCCCGACCGTTGAGCGCCGAGAGGGGATGTCGATCATCCGCGACCCCGCAGACCGCGTACGCCGCACCCTCCTCCGACGCCCCTGACCCACCCCCGGCAACCAGCCGGACCAACCCCACCGAAGGAAGCAGATGGACGACGACATGACCACCAACGACCTCTTCACCGGCGACGAGCTGCGCGAGATGGACCAGGCCGACGAGGCCCGCCTCGACGCCCAGGACGAAGCCCGCTGGGCCGCCGAAAGCCCCGCCACATCGGCGGACGACTGCGAGCCGTGGACCGGCTACGCCGACGGCGAGGAACGCTGACCCACCCCAGACCCCGGGGC
>NZ_JBSGUP010000332.1:0-8846 GCF_053607985.1 Streptomyces sp. NPDC055078 | reverse complement strand
CTCCGCCGACCCCGAGTGCCGTACGCGGGTCTTCTTCGGGGTGGGACCCGGCGGTCTCTTCCGGCTCCGCGACGGCGTCTGGCAGGACATCGAGCCCCTCCTGCCCGACCCGGGCGCGGTCATCGGGGAACCCGTCGTCGGATACGGCTCCCCGAGCCACCGGAACGCCCCGGGCGCCCCGGATTCGCCGGGCCCCGCCGAATCCACTCCCGACGGGGACCGGCTCACCATGGACTTCGGCATCCTGAACCCGCAGTCCCCGTATATCGAGGCCCCGCCGCCGCCCCCCGCCGAACCGTTCCGCTTCCGGGCCTCCGTCGCCCGCCCGGGCGACACGCTGCTGCTGTGCAGCCCGGGTCTCGCCGAGCCGATGCGCGCGGAACCCCGGTTCGCCGGGGAGCTGGCCGGACGCTGGGCCGGACCGGGGGAGCCGCCGGGTCTTCCCGCCTTCCTCGCCGACACCCAGCTCAGGGCGAAGGGGTACGCGGACCACGTTCCGGCCGGCGCGGTCGGGGATCCCTGCCCGGCGCCGGCAGGCGGCGGCCGGCCGGGCAGGCCGGCCGGAGGGCGGCAGGCCGGCCGGAGGGGAGGGTGGGTCGGCCGGGCAGGCCGGCCGGGCGCTTAACTGGGAGGCGAAACGGCGTCCGGCATGGGTTGATGGTCCTTACCGGCCGTCAGCCGTCCAACCTCGAAAGGGTGCGCATCCCATGGCCAAACAGAACGTGGCGGAGCAGTTCGTCGACATCCTCGTCCGCGCCGGAGTCCAGCGTCTGTACGGAGTCGTCGGCGACAGCCTCAACCCCGTCGTCGACGCCATCCGCCGCAACTCCGCCATCGACTGGATCCAGGTCCGGCACGAGGAGACCGCCGCCTTCGCGGCCGGCGCCGAGGCCCAGCTCACCGGAAAGCTCGCGGCCTGCGCCGGATCCTGCGGGCCCGGCAATCTCCATCTCATCAACGGCCTGTACGACGCCCATCGCTCCATGGCCCCCGTACTGGCGCTCGCCTCGCACATCCCCTCCAGCGAGATCGGCCTCGGCTACTTCCAGGAGACCCACCCCGACCAGCTCTTCCGCGAGTGTTCGCACTACAGCGAGATGATCTCCAACCCCAAGCAGATGCCCCGGCTGCTCCAGACCGCGATCCAGCACGCGATCGGGCGCAGCGGTGTCAGCGTCGTCTCCCTGCCGGGCGATATCGCCTCCCAGGCCGCGCCCGAGAAGTCCATCGAGACCGCGATGGTCACCTCCCGGCCATCGGTACGCCCCGGAGACGCCGAGATCGACAAGCTGATCGGGATGATCGACGAGGCGGACCGGGTCACCCTCTTCTGCGGCAGCGGTACGGCCGGCGCGCACGCCGAGGTCATGGAGTTCGCCGAGCGGGTGAAGTCCCCGGTCGGGCACGCGCTGCGCGGCAAGGAGTGGATCCAGTACGACAACCCGTACGACGTCGGCATGAGCGGGCTGCTGGGCTACGGCGCGGCGTACGAGGCCACTCATGAGTGCGATCTGCTGATCCTGCTGGGCACGGACTTCCCGTACAACGCCTTCCTGCCGGACGACGTGAAAATCGTCCAGGTGGACATCCGGCCGGAGAATCTCGGCCGCCGTTCCCAGCTGGATCTCGCCGTCTGGGGCGATGTCCGGGAGACCCTGCGCTGCATCACCCCGAGGGTGCGGGCCAAGTCGGACCGCAGGTTCCTCGACAAGATGCTGAAGAAGCACGCCGACGCGCTGGAGGGCGTGATCAAGGCGTACACCCGCAAGGTGGACAAGCATGTACCGATCCACCCGGAGTACGTCGCCTCCGTGCTCGACGACCTCGCCGACGACGATGCCGTCTTCACCGTCGACACCGGTATGTGCAATGTCTGGGCCGCCCGCTATATCTCGCCCAACGGCCGCCGCCGGATCATCGGCTCCTTCAGCCACGGGTCCATGGCGAACGCCCTGCCACAGGCGATCGGCGCCCAGTTCCTCGACCGTGAGCGCCAGGTCGTCTCGATGTCGGGGGACGGCGGCTTCACCATGCTGATGGGCGACTTCCTCACCCTGGTCCAGTACGACCTGCCGGTGAAGGTCGTGGTGTTCAACAACTCCTCGCTGGGGATGGTGGAGCTGGAGATGCTCGTCGCGGGGCTGCCGTCGTACGGGACGACCAACAAGAACCCGGACTTCGCGGCGATCGCGCGGGCGTCGGGGGCGTACGGCGTGCGGGTCGAGAAGCCCAAGCAGCTCGCTGGAGCGCTCAAGGACGCCTTCCGGCACAAGGGCCCGGCGCTGGTGGACGTGGTCACCGACCCGAACGCGCTCTCCATCCCGCCGAAGATCAGCGCCGAGATGGTGACGGGATTCGCGCTCTCCGCCAGCAAGATGGTGCTGGACGGCGGAGTCGGGCGGATGGTGCAGATGGCCCGCTCCAATCTGCGCAATGTGCCCAGGCCCTAGGCCGCTTCTGATGGATCTTGCTGGGCTCGCGTGCCCTGGCACCGCGCCTCGCGGCGTTGTCGTCAGTCGCCTACGCTCCGCGTGGACTCCCTCCTCCGCCTTGCGATGCACGGCACCAGACCCCGCTCCCTGACCCAGCCTTATCCATCAGAAACGCCCTGAGACAGCGGTCCACGCCCGCGCCGCGTACAGCGGTCCACGCCCGCGCCGGGGACGACGGTCGTCTCCGGCATTGGGCGTAGACCGGATCCGCACTCCGTACCAAAACCTCGTCCGCTGTGGCTGGTTGACCGTTCAGTAGGCGTGGTGCACCTCCAGCGCGGGCAGTGCTCTCCGTGGAAGCATTCGACACAGAGAGTCGTGACAGAGGTCCGACGTGCGGGTGGGGATGATGACAGGGCGTCAGGGAGGGGCCGGGCCCGGGGCGGGTGGGCACGGGGGACACGGGGGCAGTGGCGCGGGGGGTGGTCACCCCATACGCGGGCGGGCCGCCCCGGCGGGCGCGGCGGGGGTGAACGGACGGCTGCACCGCCGGCTCGGGTGCGCCGATCTCCGGTCCGTGCCCGAAGTGCGCAGGGTGCTGCGGGAGTTGCTGCGGCAGTGGGGCGGCTCGGACACGGCCGGGGTGGCGGAGCTGCTGGCGAGCGAGTTGGTGACCAACGCGCTGGTCCACACCGAGCACGGGGCGGTGGTCACGGCCACGGTAGCCTCCTCCACCCTGCGGGTGGAGGTGCGGGACTTCATGGCCCATCTGCCGGTGTCCGATCATCTGGTGCGCCGGTTCGCCGCTTATGACGACCGCGAGGCGCCTGAGGGCCAGGGGTCCCGGGAAGCCCAGGATCCCCATGAGCCGCATGAGCCGCATGAGGCCCATGAGTTCAATGATGTGCTCGACACCCACGGCAGGGGGCTGGCGCTCGTGCAGAGCCTCGCGGACGCCTGGGGCGTACGGACGCAGAGCGCGGGCAAGGTGGTCTGGTTCGAGCTGCACGACGACCGGTCGGCCGCCTGACCCGCCTGACCCGTCGGGACGCGGGCCCGGTACCGGCCGCGCCGCCGCCGTATCGCGCCGGGCCGGTTCCGTACGCGCTGGTCCGGTTCTTCTGCCCGCGTCGGCCGGTTCCGTACGCGCCCAAGGCCGTTGTGCTTAAGGCCGGTTCCGTACGCGCCGAAGGCCGGTCCGGAGCACCGGACCGGCCTTTCGACTGCTGCCTCTGCTTCTTCGGGGTGCCGCCCGCGATCCGACCGGGTCCGGCCGGGACAGCGGCGGCCTCAGCGGACTCGGCCTCCGCCTCCGCTCAACCGAACTGCTGCTCCAGATCCTTGAGCTTGCGCTCCAGGGAGTCCAGCCGTGGCAGGGTCATGGTGTCGTCCTCGGCGGTGAGGTCGACGGTCCGGGGTTCAGTAGCGGGTGAACCCACGGGCTGGAGGGAGAGCCGGGATCGAAGAGGCAGCTGTCCAGGCTCTATGGCAGGCTCCGCGACGGGTTTGGAACCATCCGTCAGGGCCTGGGCCGAACCACCCCCCGAGGATCCGATGGCCGGTACCTCCGGCTCGCGGACGACCCGGCCGCGCCCCCAGGCGCGGTGCTGCCGGTTGAGCGCCCTTATCCGCGCCCGGTCCAGCTTGGCCTGGTCGCGCGAGCGCATGCGGTTCTGCTTCTTCGCCTGCCGGTCCTCGCGCACCTCTTCGACCGCCTCGTCCAGGGTGCGCACATTCTCCAGCAGCATCAGCGACCAGGCGTTGAAGGTCTCCCTGGGCGCCCTCAGCCACCGGACGATCCGGATCTGCGGCAGCGGGCGGGGCACCAGGCCCTGCTCGCGGAGCGCGGCCCGGCGGGTCTGCTTCAGCGCGCGGTCGAAGAGGACCGCGGCCGACAGCGACATTCCGGCGAAGAAGTGCGGGGCGCCCGCGTGGTCCAGTCCCCGGGGCGCGTGCACCCAGTTGAACCAGGCGGCGGCACCCGCGAACGTCCACACCAGCAGACGCGAGCCGAGGGCCGCGTCGCCGTGGCTGGCCTCACGGACGGCGAGCACCGAGCAGAACATGGCCGCGCCGTCGAGACCGAACGGAACCAGATATTCCCAGCCCCCGGAGAGGTTCAGATTCTGCCGGCCGAATCCGACCAGACCGTGGAAGGAAAGCGCGGCGGCGACTGCGGCACAGCAGAAGAGAAGTACGTAGGAAGCCGTGCCGTATATGGCTTCCTTGCGCCTGCGGCGCTCCTCGCTGCGCTCCCAGGAGTCCTCTGTCGCCGAGATCTTGGCTGCGGCTTTCTTGCCGCGCGCGAGCACTGCGACCGCGACCAGGACTCCCACGAGCATCACGAAGCCGGGAAGCAGCCAGGTAAGCGATATGTTCATACGTTGGTGTCCCTTGCATCTGCATCGCGGTAGGGCTTTTCGGCCGCCATAGTGGCTGAAGTCCCGGCGATCCCAGGGGGGTTTCGTGGCAAGAGAACGCCAATGGGGCCATACGGCATACGGATAGGTGCGTTTCACTCGAACTGCCGTACGGGCAGAGAGAGTTGCGTACGATTTATATCACCCGGAAGCGTGGCGTGACATCCGGAGCGTGACAACAGTCGGGCAAAAGGAATTCACGCGCCCGGCAGCAGCCTCGCCACACGGTCGGCGTCACAGGTGCGGGGACAGGTGACGCAGGTGTCATCGGGCCGCAGTGTATAGAACAGGCAGCAGCTCGCCCGGTCCCGGGTGGGCAGTTGCTCGCCCTGAGGGCCCGTCAGCGTCCGGAAGCCGGAGGTCCCGACGTACGGCTTGGCCGTCCCGGGCATCAGCAGCTCCAGCTCCGCCATCGCGCGATGCTCCTCGCCGAGCAGATTCCCGATGTACCAGAGCCCCTCGACGACCTCGTCCGTCGCCATGCCCCACAGGGCGCGCTTGCCGCGCCGCATCCGGGGGCCGAAGCCGTCCAGCAGGGGGCCCAGGTGCTCGGCGGCGGCGGAGCGGACCTCGGCGCGCAGGGCCTCCTCGTCCGGGACGACCCGGGCGCCGGGCAGTTGGGCCGCGGGATCGCCCGGCAGACAGGCGAACTCGGTGACCCGGACCGTGAACTGGCCCAGCGTCCGCTGGAAGGAGACCTCGGATGCGGGCAGCCGGGGCACCCGGCGGCGCAGAAACCACGGCACCGTGATCAGCAGACAGGCGGGCCAGGCATAGCGGTGCAGTCCGAAACTGGCGATCACGTCCGGGCGTGCCCGCTGCCCGTAGTCCCGCAGCACCTGGGCGTTGTCCCACGCGAGGAAGGCGTCGAGCGCGGGACCGCCGCTCGCCAGGTCGTCCGCGCCCACCCAGCCGCCCCCTATGGGCGCCTGCTCGCCGTTCGTCAGCTCACGGACACGCAGACCGGGGAAGACCTCGGTCAGGCGGGCGTAGGCGTCCTCGACGGGCGAGGCGGGGGCGGGCAGCAGGGCGGGAACGGTCATGCCGGGGACCACCGAATCACGATCGTTAGCAGGTTAGCCTAACCTTACCCGACGTGATCGGTGTTTGAACTGCGGTCCACTCCGCCTATGGTGCACGGGGGGCCCGTGGTACGCCAGCCGGGCCCGGCTGCCGTAAGGAGGACCCGAGTGGAGCAGGCCCGAGCGCGCGAGGTCGCGTCACCCCCGTCGGCGAACGCCTCCTCCCGGCCTCCCGGCGCCCATGCCACGGCACCGCCGCAGGGCAGACGGCCCGCCGGGCGGGCGACCGCGCCGGGCACCGGTCAGCAGGGGCTGAGCCAGGCCGCCGCCCCCGCCGCCGAGCTGCCACGCGTTCCGGAACAGGCGCGCGGCGAGCACACCCACAGCGAGCACACCCACAGCGAACCGGCCGCTCCCCACCCGAAGACCCCCCGCGCCCCCGCCCGGCGCGCGCACGCCCCGCGCACGGTCCAGCGCCACTCCGTCCGCGGCCAGATCCTCCAGGCCCTGCGCACCGCCCTCGTCGACGGCGAACTGGTCCCCGGCGAGGTCTACTCGGCACCCGTGCTCGGCGAGCGCTTCGGAGTCTCCGCGACCCCCGTCCGCGAGGCGATGCAGCAACTGGCCAACGAGGGCATGGTCGAGGTCGTCCCCAACCGAGGCTTCCGGGTCACCATCAGGGGCCCGCGCGAACGCGCCGAACTGGCCGAGGTCCGCGCCCTGATCGAGGTACCGGTGATGCTCCGGCTCGCCCGCAGCGTCCCGGCCGCCCGCTGGAGCGAACTGCGCCCGCTGGCCGAGGCGACGGTCACGGCCGCGGCGGGCGGCGACCGCGCCGAATACGCGGAGGCGGACCGGGCCTTCCACCGCGCGTTGCTCTCCCTCTCGGGCAACGACCAGCTCGTCCAGGTCGCGGACGATCTGCACCGCCGCTCCCAGTGCCCGCTCTCCAGCGGCCCGGTCATCCGCCGCGCCGATCTGGTGGCCGACGCCGCGCAGCACACGGCCCTGCTGGAGGCGCTGATGGCCGAGGATCTGACGCTGGTGCGCGCCTTGATCCGCGAGCACTTCGGCGGCCTGGACGCCTGACGGCTGTGCGCTTGACGGCTGGGCGCCTGACGGGTGGGCGCCTGACGGGTGGGCGCCGGGTGGCCGTCACAGGGTCACCGGGTCACAGGGTCACAGGGTCACCGGGACCTCAGGGCGGCGCCGGGCGGGCGCGCGTGAGCCGGGTGCCGGGCGGGCGGTCAGGGCGGTCAGGCTGGCGGTTCCAGGCTCGTCAGCATCGAGGAGATGTCAAGACCCGTCAGCAGATACTGCTCGAACGTCCTGTTGTGCAGCGCCCACGGCGAACGGCGCACCCGGATCCGGTCGATCGCCTCCGCCGCGCCGTGGCCCAGCTCGATCAGCGTCTGGGCGGCCAGCAGTCCGGAGCGGTTGTAGCCCGAGTGGCAGCGTACGAGAACGGTGCGCCCGCGCCGTACGGCGTCCGCCGTCACCACCGCCAGCCGCCGCACCCGGTCGATCTGCTCGGTGCTCAGCGGATCGTCGGGGATGGCGAGGACGCGGTGCTCGACGCCGGGGGACGGGCCGTGGCCCTCCCGGGTGTACAGGCTGACGACGAGGTCGAACTCACGGTCCACGACCACCGCCTGCTGCCGGCCGCCGCTGTCCGCCCAGAGATGGCCGCCCATCCACAGGCCGGTGGTGATCTCGTCCCACCGGGAGAGCGGATCGGGGACGTCCCCCTCTTCCCGGCGTGTCCTCACCGGGCCCCCGCTCCGCTCATGTGACCGGCTCCGGCTGCGGTGGCAGGGCCAGTTTGCCCGCGAGCCATACGGGCACGCCGCCCAGCAGCCGGAACAGCCGACCCGCCTCCGCCCGCAGCCTGCCCGCCTCCGGCTCCGGCTCGCAGTCGGCGAGCGCGGCCAGCGCCGGGGCCGTACCGATCAGATAGCCCAGCTCCACCCGGATACGCAGCGACTCGGCGAAGCCGTGCCGCGCCTCCGTCAGCTCCCCGTCCCGCAGCGCCAGTCCGGCCTGCTGCTTCCAGGTGAACGAGAGCAGCAGGGGATCGCCGTGGGCCGAGGCCCCGTCGTGGGCGCGGCGGTAGGCCGCGCGGGCCGCCTGCGGGGAGTCGGCGATGTGCTCGGCCACCAGACCGCGGCGGAAGTCGAGCAGCGGTCGCCTCGGCGAGCTGGGCGACAGCAGCGCCGCCGCCCGGCCGAGCGCCGAACGCGCCTCGTCCGCCCGGTCCCGTACGGCGAGCCGGGTCGCGGCGTACGCCAGCCGCCCGCGCTCGCACGCCGCGCCGCCGCGCTCCTCGTCGTCCCCCGCGACGGCCTCGGCCGTACGGAGCGCGTCCTCCGCGTCGGCCCAGCCCTCACCGCTGAACAGACAGCGCTCGACCAGCAGCCCGGCCCGCTCCAGCGCCGCGGCGGGGTCCGCCGCGTGCGGAGCGAGCAGAGCCGCGGCGTCGGTCCAACAGCCGCGCGAGCGCAGCCGCCATACCGCGGTCTGGAGGGGGTCGTCACCTGCGGTGGTTCCGGAACCAGACATGGCGGTATGCGCCACTATGCCCTCCCAGAGCACATCATTGAGCTGTTGAGTAGGTGGCATCTCAGCATGGATGGGTGCGCCGGGCCAAGAGGGTCAGGTGAAATCTTTCACAATCTTTCGGCCGACGACCGGATCCAGCGCGCTTCGCGCCGCCCGCCTGCGGCGTTCACCGGACGTTCACTCCCAGCTCCCGCACCGTCCGAAAACGCTCACGACACCCCTCGTTCCCCGGCCACCCGACGCGCCCGCCCCCGCGGCCGGGGCCGTACGCGGGCGCCGGACGTGCCGGCCGGGCCGCCTGGCTCCGCGGGCCCGGGGCGGAGAGCCCCGGCGGCCGCCCGGGTCAGGTGTGGTCGCGCGCGGGCGGGCCGCCGAGACCCGGAGCGCGGTGGCGGCCCCGCGCCGCGCCCGCG